>NZ_OY970457.1:300000-472572 GCF_963853645.1 Mycobacterium riyadhense
TCAGCCACGATGCTGGTCTGGTGGTTCCTTATGGGCGCGAGGACGATGCGCTGCGTCACGCCCAAAATGTTGTCAGTGTCAAGCTCGAGGACACCAACCTGGGTGTGGCGGGGGCGCCGCAGACCGGCAAGTCGACGGCCATTCGGACTGTCATGATGGCACTGGCGATGTCGCACAGCCCACGGCGAGTCCAGTTTTACGGAATCGACTGCGGCGGTGGGAAACTGCAAAGCTTGGCGGGTCTGCCGCACGTGTGCGGCATTGCCGCCCAAGGCGACATCGAAAAGATCCGTCGGGTGGTGTCTGAGGTAGAACGCATCGTGACCAATCGTCAACGCAGGTGGGCGAAGTGGGGCGAAAACGGCATCAATCTGATGGAGTTTCGCGCACGCAAGTTCGGGTCGGCCCCAGGGGAGGTGCCCGAGGACGGCCATGGCGATGTCTTTTTGATCGTGGACAACATCAACGCGTTGAGGACAGACACCGACAACGACACCACGCTGTTCGCGATTCATCAACGGGTGACCAAGCTGGCTAACGAGTCGCTGAACTTTGGTGTGCACGTCATCATCTCCAATGATCAGTGGCACACGATCAAATGCGAGGCGCAGCTGGGCGCCAAGATCGAACTGCGGATGGCCGAGCCCACGGATAGCAAGATGCGCAACCGTGAGGCAGCCAAACATGTCCCGGACTCGCAGAAGGGCCGCGGGCTGGTCAGAGACGGCAACCACTTGCTGGTCGCCGCTCCATATCTGGGTGAATTCGCCGAGGCTGCCAACGAGGTCGCGGCCACCGAAGCCACCACTCAAGTCGTCGCTGAGCGCTGGAAACAGCTGGGCTTTGAACCCGCACCCAAGCTGCAGCAGCTGCCCGCCGAGATCTACTACAAAGATCCGCGGCTGCCGGCAGCGAGTCGCGGCGTCCTCAAGCTGGGCATGGGTGAGCGTGAAATGAGCACAGTCGGGATCAATCTACGAGACACCCCACATGTGTATTGCGTAGGAACGGTGGACTCAGGACGCACCGTGTTTCTACGGACAGTGTGTGAGGCCATCAAGGAGGCCTACACCCCTGAGCAGGCTCAGGTGATTCAGTTTGACCCGAATTATTCGCTGGCAGATTCCCTTGATGATCGCTATCGCAAGGTGTACGTGACCACCCAGCAGGAAATCAGTGAGGCTGCCCACGCGATCGCCAAGAAGATCGAGGCGGATCGGCGCCCTCCGAGTGGTTTGACCCCCCAGCAGCTGGCGCAGTGGAACCCGGTGCGGCCTAAGTGGTTCATCCTGATCGACGACTTGCATCTGTGCACGCCAGTAGGAGCGATGCAGTCGTTGCTGCAGCCGTTGGTGGGTGCGATCGCCACCTCGCGCCACCTCGACCTTCACGTCTTTGTCACCTGCAAGGTTGAGGGCTGGTACTCAACGAGCCAGCAGAACAAGATCATTGGGGCGATGGATGGCGCTGGCGCCAGCGTGCTGGTGCTCGACGGTGACAAGCGGGAAAAGATCATCGAAGATGTCCGTCCGGCCGCGCGTATTCCCGGGCGCGGGGAACTGTATAGCCGCAAGGATGGCGGACAGCTCATCCAAATTGCCTTACCGACGGGATGGACAAGAGCAACCGAAGACGACCACCGATGAGGCCGCTAGGCGGGGGCTGGGCACCGCGTCGGGTCATCACCGGCCGGCGCAACCAGGGGTTTGCCTGCGTTTGTGTTAAACGGTCCGAAGCTGTCGCATTGTGGGGTTAGGATTGCCGCATCGCGTGAACATTTCCGTGTTTACGGATATTTGGAACTGTGTCAGACTGCCACGACGTTATCTACTCGAGTTAGGGGTTGTGATGGGATTCATCATGCGGGAGACGGACGCGGTGACGGGAGCTTCGGCCATGACCGCGGGCTTGGCTGGTGAGGCCAGCGGCCACGGAGCCTCGGCGGCCGCGGCAGGGGCGGTGGTACCACCGGGTATCGAGGAGATCAGCGCCGCCAATGCCGCCAAGATCGCGGCCTACACCGCGGAGGTGGCGGCGATGGTCGAAGCGTCGGCAGCCAACCATGCGGCCTACGGCGTGGCGACGGGCACTTCGGCGGCCATCACGACGCTGACCGATGCCCTCAGCGCGGCCGGCCTCGCGGACGTCATCTAAAGATCGCTCGGGGCCAAGGACGGTCAGTAGATGCCAGAGTGGGGGATGTTGCCTCCAGAAGAGAACTCGGCAGGGTTTTGGTTTGGACCTGGAGCGAGTTCGTTTCTTCAGTCCGCAGCGCAGTTGTTGGAGGTCGCCGCGGCCATGATCGCTAACCTCGGCGGTCATGAGGCGGTGGCAGCGGCGCTGGCGGCGGCCTGGCCCGACCCCACCGGCGAATTCGCCGTGTTGGCCAATGTTCCGCATCTGCTGTGGCAGGCGCGGCTTGCGGGCATGCTCATGGACGCAGCGGCACGCATCGAGGCCACCGGCAGCGCCTTTGAAACCCTCAAAGCCGCGACACCGACGCCCTTTGAGGTTGGGGAAAACCAGACCGAGCACGTAGCCCTGCAGGCGCACAACTTCCTGGGCATGCTGACACCGGCGATTGTGGCCAACCGCGCGAACTACTCACGGATGTGGGTGACCGCGGCGGGCAACAAATACAGTTACGCGGCGGCCAGCGCCTCAGGGGTGCAGGCAATCCCTCCCCTTGACCCTCCGCCGCCGACGACAGTCGCCGGCGGAGGGAATCCGACGTCGGCCATGGGGCGATCGTCGCAAAACCCCGCCGATTCGCTAGCGTCGAGCGGGCCTGAGATGGCGATGCAGTTTATGCAGCCGCTGACCCAGGTGGGGTCGCAATTTGGTCAACTGGCCGGCGGCGGTGGTCCCACGCAGGGCCTGACCCAGGTAATCAGCCCGTTGCAATCGTTGATGTCGTCCATGGGCGCCATGGGCAATCCTGCTAGTTCTCTGTCGGGTGCAAACTCGGCTGATTGGCTGACCGCAACGCCGGCCGCCGGTGGGCCGGTGGCCGCCAACATGGTCTCCGGCGGTGGTAGTGCCGGGGTGGGTGGTTTAGGTGGCTTGCGTGGCCCAGTCGGTTGGGCGTCAAGCCCGACCGTAAACGCGGCCGCACCCGACAGCGCTGAGGCGGCCAACGTATCGCGGGTGGCTGAGGCCAAAGCCGCCACGGGTGCGCCGGCCAACAGCGCCGGCATGGGCGGCACCGGCGGCATGATGGGCCCGATGGCCCACGGTGCTGGCGACCAATCCAAGGAAGAAGCCAAGCAGCGTAAAACGAGTCCTCTGACGTCACTGGCCGCGTTATACCGTGCCCCCGCAGGGGTGCCGGTGATCACTGGAAGTGGCGGTGCAGTGTTCCACCGGGAGGAGGTGGGCGCCAACGCCTAGTACCTCCCGACCAGTTATCCCAGGAATCAAGCACATACCGACTCGACGGTAGGAAAGGACACCGGATTATGAGTGGAGTCATTCACGGCGAACTCGACGGGATCGCCCGCGACGCGCAAGGCCTGCAGGAGGTCTCCGACACCCAGGCCAGCATCATGCACTCGTTGGCTGCCGCGATGGAAAGCCTCGCTCCAGCGATGCAGGGTTCAGCCGGCACAATGATGCAAAACGTCGGTGAGCAGCTGCACCAGCAGGGCATGCGGTTTAGCACGACGTTCGCTGACCACAGCCACATGATGGGCAACAACGGCCAGATCTTCCAGAGCCACGACGACGACAGCACCAACATCATCTCGCAGGTCGCCGGGCTGATCAGCTAAGCCACACCCCGTGCCGTCACCACCCGCAGGTGAGGGCACAGACTCTCTTTGTTGAAAGGACTTGATAGATGTCGCTCATTCACTACAACACCCCGATCATCGATGAGGTAGCCGCCCAGATTCAGCAGGCGTCTGCACAGACCGAGGCGAACCACCAGCGGTCGCTGCAGATCGTCAACGCCAACGCCGCCAATTTCGGCGGGCAGGGCTCGGAGGCATTCCAGCAGGTGATCGCACAGGTGAATCACTCCTACGCGCAGTCGCAGGAAACGATTCAGCGGGCTTCGGCGGCGTTGAGCGCGGCCAACGCCCAGATGACCCAGGGCGACCTGGCCGCCAAGGCACAGTACATCTGAGCCCGTCACCGCAGCCCTGCGGCCCGGCATGGCCGGTATGCGTTTTCACGATGTTCGCGTGCCGGTGCCCTGCCGGGCCGCTGTGGTGAGAGCGGGACGCTCGGCGGCGCGCCCGTTGCGGAAACCGGGCCCGGAAAGGAGGAATGGTCACCCGTGGCTAGCTCACCATCGTTTATTCGGCGCCAAGCGCCTCGTCATAGCGGTCCGCCGCCGGTCACGGCAATCGAGACCACCTGCGAAGGGGCGTGGCTGTTGCAGGCGCTGTGCGGGGTGGAAATGTTGCCTTCGCCGCTGCTGCTGCGCCCCTATGTGGCCGCCTCCGGTGTGCCTGGCGGCCATCCGGGCATCCCGGTCCTGCGCAAAGCAGGAGTGCTGCTCGATGACGAGTTAACCGTGCACCCGACGGTGGCCCGGTGGCTGGAAACCCTGGGCGCCCCCGACATTGCATTGTGTGTCGACGTGCGCCGCGGTGGCGAGTTCATGCGGCTGGTGGTAGCCCGCCGCGACAGCATGCATGCCGCGATTTCGCGCAGCGGTGACAACGACGCCGACAACGTGACCATCGAGGATGTCGGCACGGTGCCCTCGCTGCGGGCGCTCTACGAGCGGATCCTGGAATTGTGCCAACGCTCGCGCGAACCCCTCGACCCAGCCCGGTTGGAACCGATCACCGTGCCCTCGGCGGATTTCGTTGCCGGCCTCGGGCAAGTTGCGCGCGGCGATCACACTCCGGCGGTGGCGTTGCGTGGTTTGGCGCTGACTGCCGAGCAGCGCCGGA
The DNA here is from genome assembly GCF_963853645.1 of Mycobacterium riyadhense. Taxonomy (NCBI): domain Bacteria; kingdom Bacillati; phylum Actinomycetota; class Actinomycetes; order Mycobacteriales; family Mycobacteriaceae; genus Mycobacterium; species Mycobacterium riyadhense. Next base: position 304,905 of record NZ_OY970457.1, read on the forward strand.
TCGTGATGTTGGCGGCCGAGTCAGCGCTGCTGGAAGCATCGTTTGCGCTATTGGTCCATGATGCACGCGGCGATCATGTGGCGCTGGCCTCCGCAGCGGTCATTGACACCGAGGAGGGGCGCATCGTGACGGGGCCGGTTCGCGGTGACAACGGCACGTGGTGGACCCAGATTGTGCCGGGAACCGTCGACGCCGGAGCCCGTGCGCTGCGATCTTTGGTGGCCACGATGGGCACCTCCTGGGCGAACCACTCCAGGTTCCAATAAACACGCAATTCGTATGTTCACGTAATGCCTTATCTGCTTTGATTGTGCTATATTGTGGTACGCGGTGTGCAGTACCGCGCATGGGAAAAGTCCCCCGGCGACGATGACGGAGACCAGGCAACCATGGGAGACCCGGTGAGCGACGACAACGACTTCGATTCGCGGTACTTCGACGACGGCGACGACGCGCCACAGGCCGCCGACAACGGATTCCGCGACAACAACAGGGGTTTCGCCGCATACGGCCGGGTCCCGCTGCCCGCAAACTACCGGGCACCCTCGCCGACAGGCGGCACGCGGCGACACGGATACGACACCGCCCCGCCAGCAGCGGCCCACCAGCAAACCCCCTCGCCGCCGCTCGACGCTGCAGCAGCCCCACCTTGGGAACGCGCCGACGCCGACTACAGCGGCGCTTCTCGACGTCACCTACCCAGCGGGCCCCCGCCGGCACAGCCACCACCGGGGCCTGCGCCCAACAGCAACGGGCCCGCTTTCCCCGATGAGCCCGCACAGCGGCCAGCCCAACCGAACTCTCCGCACCCGCAGCCCGGCGCGGGCTTTCCAGCTGAGGGGCCGCCAGGCTATCCACCCCGCCAGCTGGATGCCTACGCGTTTGAGCCACCCGCCGCAGAACGGGCGCGCAGTGACCGGCAACCCCATAGCCGACACGACGCCTCAGTGGGTGATTTGCGCGCCCAAATCCGAGAGTCGCACGTGGCCCCGCCCTACAAGCCTGTGCCCAAAATGGGTTGGCGAAAAACGTTTTACCGAACCACGCGCATCAACCTCGGCCTGTCGGCACAGGAACGGCATTGGAACGACTTGGATCGGCGCCTGAAAGTCGATCTGCGCGGCAACTACGTGATCGCGGTGATGGGCGAAAAAGGCGGCGTCACCAAAACCACCACCGCGATCAGCCTGGGGATGGCGCTCAAAAAGTATCGCGATGAAAAGATCGTCGCCATCGACGCCAACCCGGCCAGCGGCAACCTGGCCAGACGCATCCAAGAGCCCTCAACGCTGTCCTGGCGCGGGCTGATCAATGACGCAGGCCTCAAGCAGTACCGAGATTTTCGGGTGTACATGGGCAAAGACAAGGAGACCGGGCTGGAGGTGTTGGCCAGCGATCGTGGCGATGAAATGCTGAAAGGCGAGCAGTTAGTCGAAGCGTGGAAACGCCTGCAGGTGCAGTACCCGATCGCGATCATCGATTGCGGCAATCAGATGCGCGATGACATCACCAAGTCGATCCTCAACGACTTGCCGGTCGACGCGATCGTGGTGCCCTCCACAACCCGCCTTGATGGGGCGCTGGCCGCCGCTGACGCATTGAATTGGCTTATGGAGCATGGCTATCCACATTTGGTGCGTCAAGCGGTGGTCGTGGTCAGCAACATCAACAACATCAACGCCAGCGCTCGAGTGCAGCGGCTGCACGAAGATTTCGAGAAAGCTGTGCGCGCGGTCCACGATGTGCCGTTCGACCGACATCTCAGCGATGCCACGGCCATCGAGTTCTGGCGGATGCGCACTGAGACGCAGAAAGCCTACATCGAAGCCGCGGCGTCCTTGGTCGACGGTTTCGCCGCTGCCGCCGACCGAGAAGCAGGCACCGGCGGCTGGATTGATCGCGGAGGGCAGCGGTGACAGCGCTTAGCGAACGCACAAACGCAACCCGGGTCAACGGAGTACGCGCCAGCGACCGGGTGCGGCTGCGTGAACAGGTACGGGTGGCGGTGCTGTTCAACGGCCGCCAAACCGATATGGCGCTGCCGGCGACCGAGACCGTGGCGACCCTAGCCACAGACGTGTTACGTGAGCTCCAACCGGGCCAGGCGCTGCGTGGCCCGGACGGCCGCGACATGATCGCGCCCGGCAAGGTCGTGCTCAAAACGGTTGGTGGAACGGTACTTAACCGCGGGCAGAGCTTGTCTGATCAGGGTGTCATCGATGGGGATCTGTTGGTTCTCGATGTCGAGGACGCCGAGGTGACGTTCACGCCGGTGATCGAGAATGCCTCCTCGGCGATCGCGCAGTTCAACGCCGCCCGGTTCAGCTCGGTCACCCCGCAAACGGCGTTACAGTTTTCCGGCGTCGCGGCCGGATTGGGCAGTGTCGTGGCGGTCGGGCTGTTGGTCAACGCGTGGCGGCTTGATCAAGCAGCGACCCAGCGTGCCCCGCTGCCCGCCCTGGTGCCCGCTTTGGTCGCCGTAGGTTTGTCGGCGGTGCTGTTGGCCGGGGCGGCGCTGGTGTGGTGGCGCCGGCGCGCAACGGTGGTGGCCAATGGTTTGTGGATGGGCGCAGTGATCGCCGCGAGCACCGCCGCGTTCATCGCAGTGCCGGGCAAACCTGGAGCGTGGCATGTCGTGTTCGCCGCAGCGATCGCTGCGATGCTGGCGATGCTGCTGTGGCGGCTCTCGCCGGCCCCGCGCGGGGTGGTGTCCTGGCTGGCACTGGTCGGTGGGGGTGTCTTCGGGATCGCGGCGTCGCACGGTATCGGCATCCAGATGACCTACTTGTGGATTGGTGCACTCTTCGTCGCGCTGTTGGTGCTCAAATCGACCGAATCATTGGCACAGGTGCTGGCCCGAGTGCCCATGCCGCCGTTTCCCACCGTCACCGGCAAGCTCGTCTTCGATGATGCCGAGGAGATCGCGGCCGAGGCGCTGGTGGCCGCCGAGACCGAAGGCACCCCCAGCGTTGCCGAGCTCGAGTACGCTGCCGCCGCGGCCAACACCTATCAGCAGGCCATCGTGGCTGCCACGGCACCGTTTTTCATCGTCGGCGCGGCCGGGGCGGTGACCGTGGGCCAGGGCCGGTGGTGGCTGAGCACTATCTACGTATTGACCTTGGCGGCGATCCTGGTCTTTCGCGGTCGCTCCTTCGACGACCGCGCCACCGCGCTCATCGTGGTGTCCACCGCGTTTGCGATGACCACCGCGCTGGCCCTCAAATATGCGCTGGGCTCACATGATTCGCGGATGAGCCTGGTGATCGCCGCTGTCGTGTTGGCGCTGGGCCTTTCTGCGGTGCTGGTCGCTGCGGTGGTGCCTCGACGGGTGTTCTCGGCGCCGTTCCGCAAAGGCGTGGAGTGGCTGGACTACGGCATGCAGGTGCTGATTCCCCCTCTGGTGTTCTGGCTGCTGAATCTGTACTTCCTGACCAGAAACGCCCTGTGATGACCGGCTGGGGGCAGCGTGTGTTGGCGTCGGCGGGCGCGAGCGCGCTGGTGATGATGAGTCCGCTCGTGGCGGGCACCGCGGCCGCGATCACTGCGCCCGCCGTCGATCCGGGGGCGGTGCCCCCCGACACACCACCGGCGCCTGACGAGGCGCTGCGCATGGAGCACGCGTGCATGATCACTGGGTTGCTGCCCGGCACGGACTTGGGAGCCCCGAATCCGTCGCAGGCGTTCATGGATTTGCCCAGCCTATGGAAATCAGCGGGACGGGGTGCTGGGGTGACGGTGGGGGTGATTGACACCGGGGTCAATCCCTCTCCGCGACTGCCGCACGTGCATGGCGGGGGCGACTACATCGTGCCAGAGGCCAACGGGCTGTCGGACTGCGACTCCCATGGAACGGTGGTGGCTGCGATCATCGGCGGATCACCCGCCGAGACCGATGGCCTATCCGGGGTGGCGCCAGACGCCGATATCATCTCGGTGCGCCAATCCTCGGAAGCTTTCGTACCAGCCAACCCGTCACCGGGCGATTTCCAAAGCGACCGACGTGCCGGCACCGTGTCGTCTTTGGCTAAAGCGGTGGTGCACATCGCCAATATGGGCGTGCGGGTCATCAACATGTCGATCGTGGCCTGCATCCCGGTGCTCAAGCCGGTGGACCAAACCACCCTGGGCGCCGCACTGCGCTATGCCGCGGTCGACAAGGACGTCGTGATCGTCGCCGCCGCAGGTAATTTGGCTAACCAAGACTGCGCCCAAAACCCTGATATCGACGCCACCAATATCAAAGACCCCCGCAACTGGAACGGGGTGGTCACGGTATCGACCCCGAGCTGGTTTTCCGACTATGTGCTCTCGGTGAGTGCGGTCGACGGCAACGGCAAGCCCGCCGTGGATGATCATGGCCGCGAAATCAGTCTGTCCGGGCCGTGGGTAGGCGCGGCGGCACCTGGGGTGTTCGTGCAGGGCTTCAACGACAAGGGCGGTGTCATCAATGCGACGTTCGACCCGACCGCGGCCACGCTGCGGGCCATCAACGGCACCAGTTTCTCGGCCGCCTACGTCTCGGGCTTGGCGGCGCTCGTGCGCGCCAAATACCCGAATCTGACCGCAGCCCAGGTGATCCGGCGCATCGAACTGACCGCCCATTCCCCAGCTGCACTGGTCGATAACCGGGTGGGCTACGGCACCATTGATCCAGCGGCTGCGCTCAACAACGACGTTCCGCTGGGACCCACACAGGGCCACGAAAACCTTTCACGACCTTTGCATCCCCCACCACCCCCACCACCACCGGATCGCGCGCCCATGATCGTGGCCGTGGCCGGTTCGGCGATCGCCGTGGCCGTGATCGGGGTGGTGTTCTTTGTGTCCAACCTCGTTCGGGAACGCAGATCGTGACAATCACCGTCCACAACCCGCTTGATGACCCGTCGCCCGCAGCGAACCGGACGGGCCGGCGCCTTGCCCAAAGCGCCGCCGGCTCAGCACAGCTGCCGCGCTGGCAATTCCGGTTCGCGCTGCGCACGGTGCTGATCGCAGAGCTAGCCGCGTTGACCGCGGTGGCGACGTTGGCAGCGACCGCGTGGTGGGCACTGATTGCGGTCGTGGTGGCCGTGCTGGTCATCTCGACACTGACCTACCAAGGCGCAGCGGCCCCGCGGTGGGCGCGGCGAGCCTACGCGGCGCGGCGCACCCGACGCAGCCTGCGCAGGCGTGCCCACTACGCGTACATACCGGCACCGTTTAGCGTGGATTTGCCCGGGGTGGGGGCCATTGGGATGCGCTGGGACGGCCACTACGCGATCACCGTGATCACCCTGTATGGGCGCCAATACAGCGAAAGCGTGCTGATCCCCGAAGGCGTTGATACTCGTGATCGGGTTCCGTTGCAGGCGATCGGGGCGTTGTTGGAACAGTTCGGTGGGCTGGAACTGCATTCGATCGATGTGGTCTCCGATGGCACGCGCACGGCACCCAACGGCAGGTTCACACCGCGCTACGACGAGATCATCAGTGACCGTTCGGCTGTCGGGATGCGGCGCACGTGGCTGGTGCTTCGGCTGCGTCCGCAAGCCTGCCTGGATGCGATTTCCTACCGCGGCAGCGTCGCGCAAGCCGCCGCGGCTGCCACCGAGCGGATCCGTCAAGCCGCCGCGCGGCAGGGATGTCGCGCGCTGACGTGCAACCCTGAGCAGATCACCGAGGCCACGCAGGCGCTGCTGGACTATCAGGATCTGGACACCTACGAACAGCGCTGGACTGATCTACGCCTCGGCGACGACTATGTGTCGCTGTATCGCATCGCCGGGGCAGAGCTGAGCACCCGGGCACTGAATGACTTCTGGACGATTCGGGCCAAAAAGACGGTGGTTGTACTCAGATTGACCCGCGATCAGGACACCCAGCAGTTGATGGTGGCCGCGCTGTTGCGGGTCCACACCACCAAGCCTCAACATCACCCGCCAATGTCGACGCTGCATTCGGTTGCTGGAGAAGCGTTTTCAGCGATGCTGGCGTCGCTGCCGCTGGGCGACCGATCCGTGCAGGTCCAACTATCGCCGCGTCCGCTGGCCAGCGCAGCCCTGCAGGTTCCGGTGGGGCCATCGGGATTCTTGCACGGTATGGCAGAACGCGCCGGAGTGCCGTTTTTGATGTCGTGGATAGACCCGCAGAAGTTCATCCGGGTGGCCATCGCGGCCGACGTCGATGTCGTGGCCTCGCTGATCCTGCGGGCCAGCGCCGCTGGCGCCACCGCCGAAATCCACACCAGGCGACCGCAACTGTGGCAACCGATCTGTGACGAGGTCAGGATCAGCCTGGGGCGCGAGGGGAAACGGTCCGACGACGTCACCCTGGTCGTCGCCGATGGCGCCGAGGCCCAGCAAGCGCTGGCCGCAAGCGGGGCACGAGGGCATGCCCTGGTTAGCGTGACGGCGGCAGGCCAGTCGATGCCCCAAGACGCCGACATCATGATCAAGCAGGTCTCGCCACATCACATCAGTGTGCAGACCCCGGTGCGCAATTCGTCGATCACGTTGGGGATCATGCGGCCCCGCAACGAGGCTCAGTCACTGGCCCACCTGAGAATAGAAGGTCCCCAGCAGTGAGCGCGCGAGCCGTGGAGGCCCTGCGTGCCGGCGTCAAAGCGTTGTCCAGCAACCGCAAACGAGCACTTGAGGTGCTGCGGTTGGCCACCGATGACGATGCGGGCATGGCTGATGCGTGGCTGGCCCGCATCGCCGCGGGCGATCAATCCGTGAGCACGCTGGCGGGGTTGTCGGCGGCCGCAGCGCGTCTCGAGCACGACCTCCGCACGATGGGTTATCGAGCCCAGGATCTCGATGTCGCCTTCGATGTGGGTTACGTTCGCTGGCTCGTCGCCGATCAGACATCGGCACGCCTGGCCTATGCCGCGCGCTTGCTCACCGTGCGCGAGTTCGCACAGACCAACAACCTCTTGGAGGGGCTGGGTTGCACCGATCGGCGTGTGCTCTACACGCGGGCGCAATTGATGAACGACACCCAACGCTGGCCTGACCTGCTTTCGGCCGTGGCCGGCTGTGAGGCGTGGCAGGGCCTGGACAGCGAGATTCTGCGGCGGGCGGCTAGCCTGCTTGAGGCCAAGGCGGCAGCCAATCTTGGCTTGTTCGACCGTGCCGTGGGCGCGGTGGGGCGCGCTACGGAGTCGGCGCTACCCAATGGCGATGCGATTATGCGCGATGGGCTGCATCTTCGTGCGCTGATTGCGCGCTGCCAAGGCGATGAGGACACTGCCCGCCAGACGTTGGCCGATGTGGTGGCGCGCTGGCCTGAGTACCAGCTGGCCAAGGACGCGTTAGCTGACCCGACATACAGTCTGCACATTGTCGACCACGCGAGCATCGAAAGTCGTAGTGATCGTTGGGATCCGGCGACTGGCACCACACCTGCGCAGCGCCAAGCCGCCGAGCATGCTAGCGCCGCGCGCGAACAGCTTGCCGAGGCCGAAAAGACGCTGAGCAAGATGGTGGCACTCGACGAAGTCAAACGTCAAGTCGCCGGCTTGACTCACGAAAACTGCCCGCGAAACACCCTCGGTGCCTCAGATAAGAATGCCCGCGAAATGGTGACCCTCGTCAGGCATGGGAAGTGGGTTGTCGATGGCGTCTCGGGGCGAGATCACCACGAAGTACGCCAAGGCGTATGTGAAGGCGTCGAAAAAGGACAAGGGGCTGATTTTGGATCAAGTGATGTCGGTGACGGACTGGTCACGCGATAACGCCCGCCGGCGGCTTACAGGAGCGGCGAAACGGCGGGCCGGGACGGGCCGCGGGGTCGCTGCACGGCCCCGTAAGCCGCGGACCCCGAAGTACTCCTATGACGCGTTGAAGGTGCTGCAGAGGGTGTGGGCCGCTTCGGGTGGGCAGTGCGGGAAGTACCTGGCCGCCTCGATGGCGTTGCAGCTCGACGGGTTGCAACGGCACGGCGAGTTGGTGTTCGGGCGTGACCGCTACAGTCCCAAAGTGCGCCAGGAACTGCTGGCGATGAGTGCGGCCAGCATCGATCGTTATCTGAAGACCGCGAAGGCCAAGGATCAGATATCGGGTGTGTCGACAACGAAACCCTCACCGCTGCTGCGGAATTCGATCAAGGTCCGCAGAGCTGGGGATGAGGTGGACACGGAGCCGGGGTTCTTCGAGGGTGATACCGTCGCCCATTGTGGGCCGACCCTCAAAGGGGAGTTCGCCCGCACCTTGAATCTGACCGATGTGCACACCGGGTGGGTGTTCACCCGCACGATGCGCAACAATGCCCACACCCATGTGCTGGCCGCGCTGCGTAAAGCTGTCATCGAGATTCCTTACGCGGTAACAGGTTTGGACTTTGACAACGGCACCGAGTTTCTCAACAAACCAGTGATTAACTGGGCCGGAGACAAAGGGATCTACTTCACCCGCTCGCGCCCGTACAAGAAGAACGACCAGGCCACTATCGAGTCGAAGAACAACCACCTGGTCCGCAAGTACGCGTTCTACTACCGCTACGACACGCCCGAAGAACGCGCTGTGCTCAACCGCCTATGGCGCCTGGTCAATGACCGGCTCAACTACCTGACTCCGACCATCAAACCCATCGGATACACCAGCACTGCCGACGGGCGCCGCCGACGCTGCTACGACGCCCCGCAAACGCCGCTGGACCGGCTGCTGGCCGCCCAGGTGCTCTCCCCGGCTCAGCGGGCCGAGTTGATCGCCTACCGTGACAGCCTCAACCCCGCGGAGATCGGCCGTGAGATCGCCGACCTGCAGAACCGGCTTGTCCTGCTAGCCAAGCAGAAAACCGAGCAGCTCTACCTGGCCAGCATCCGCACCGCCCTGCCCGACATCCGCAAAGGCGTCCGGATCAAGGCCAGCCGAACCGCCCCTCGGTTTCGCGGGCATTCTTATGTGAGGCATTGACTAATTTTCGCGGGCATCTTGATCTGAGGCATTACAGTCGCCACTCTCAAAGCCAGCACCGCGGCGCGGATATTGCGGCAGCGCAAAGGAATTCCGACGCCCTCGACGAGCAACCACATGCTGATGGTCGGCCCACCCGGGGTTGGCAAAACCGAAACCGCGCGTGCGGTCGCGAAAATCTTTTGCGGGCTAGGGATCTTGCCGTTGGCCGATGTGTATGAGACGAGTAAAGATCGGCTGGCTGGGCAGTATGTCGGGCAGATCGAAACTCAAACCCGCGAATTCCTGGCCGACGCGCTGGGCGGGACGGTGTTCTTCGACGAGTTCGGTGAGTTAATCCATGGCGGGTATGCCGGAGGTGATCCCGTCGGACAGGCCATCATCGGTGTGCTGGTTCCGTGGATGGAAAACAATCGCGACAAGGCCGTGGTGATTGCTGCGGGGTATCCGCGGGCCTGCCAACGGGTGTTGGAATCCAACCGCGGCCTGCACGGGCGTTTTTCCACCGTGATCGAGTTCACCTCGTACCCGCCGGACAAGCTGATCGAAATCGCAGAAGCCATCATCGAACACAACCACAGCACCGTGGAAGCCGGTGCGCTACACGAGGTTCCGATGGCGCCATTCACGCGGTTCTACACCGAACAACACCACACCGAAGACGGTGACACCATTCGCACCATCGACGTGCTCAACAATGGGCGGTTCGTGCGCAACATCGTCGAGGCCGCGGAACGGGTCCGCGACCTGCGTGTCATGAGCGAATCCGACCTTGACGGCAGTGACCTCAGCGACGAAAACATCAACGTCGACATCTCCGTAGAGAAGCTGGTGTTGCTGACCCGCGAAGACGTTTCCACCGGGCTGCAGCAGGCCTTGCCGCCTGGGTTGCGGGCATAGGCGCCGGTTGACAGGTCCCCGGGTCAACGGTACTCACGGAAGGACGACTGGCGGCGTGTGGACGACGGCGCTGCGGATAGCCGGTTTGCGGCAGGTGTCGGCGGCGGCGGATGCCGCGAACATCCCCGATGACGAGCCGCGCGTAGCCGCTGTGATCGAATTGCTGGCGGGCATCGCCGACAACCACCGCGAGCACTCCCTCGAGGCATCGGGAGTCGAGCTTGATTCGCAGCCAGCGCCCGAGGAGACAGTGATGGAATACCTCGCGCGGCGGGTTCGCGGGGATTTGCGCGCCCTGGAGGCGTCGGCGCGCGTTCCGCGAATCGTGCAGTGGGCGGCCGACCGTTGGTTCTCGTGGCGACAGGCGCGGCAGATGCGGGCTTTAGCACGACGGCCGGTGCCGCCGAGTCTGGATGGGTTGGTGGCCGAGCTGCGGGTGAAGCTGCGCCGGCGTCGGTAAAACGCAGGATGTGTCCCCCACGTCGCGGCGTCATCCAGCTGTGCCCGGCCCTGCGCGACGCTCTGGTCGACGTGCCCTCTAGCGCCGTAGCTTGCTGATTGAGCAGCGGGACGATTCGCGAGGTAGTCATCGAGCCAGCGCTGGTCGGCATCGCCTAAGGCACGCGCTTCTTCGTCGGTGTCGATGGTCTCGGCGCCGCAGGTGTTGGCGCGGCCGTCCAGGGCGAGGCCTTCGGCAAGGAAGGACCGCGCGGCCACGACTTGGCGCGCGCTGGCGGTGGGATCGACAAGTATGGTCGCGGCGGCGTCGATGGCGGCGCAGGCCCAGTAGCTGCGGCGGTCCTCGTTGCCGTCGTGTGCGGCAATTCTGGCGCTGATGATGTCTGATCGGGCGTCGTCGAGAGCCTCTGCTGGGGTGGGGTCGATCATCACAACCTCCGAAATAGAGCATAACGAGAACGTTATAATGTTCCGGTATTGATTATATTGCTTTGTTCCGACAGGATGAAGCGGTGAGTGTAGGCCTGCGGAGCGTCGCCGGCATCGCCCGGACACGGCTAGTGCCCGCCGTCGGCGAGACAGGGAAACATGCTGGGCAGGCATCGATATCAGAGCAGAAGCCATGCGCAGGCGGCATCGGAGATCGGGCGGAGACCTCCGATCGGGCGGTGGGTCAGTCCCGGATGGTGCATCGTGTCGTGTACACCCGCGATGGCGTCAGGATCGCGGCATACGATAGCGGGCCGGCGGATGCTGCCCAGACGATTGTGCTGCTACATGGGTTGTGCCTGTCGAGCCAATCATGGAGCGCCACTGCCGATCTGCTGCTTGCGCTGCTCGGCGCTAGCGTGCACGCGCGAGACTTCTAAATACCCTCCGATCAGGAGCCAGCATGAACCACCGCCCCAAATGAACATCTCTCAGGACCCGAGGACACACCTGGGTCGCGGCGCAGCGACGACGCCGCGGCGACGACACAAACGGCGATCGCGGCCCGTTCAAGACATGCGCCAACGGCGACGCCGGCGCAGACTGCGTCGCAGACTTGGGACAGACCCGACGAGTGTGATCGGGTCGCCCAGCGTTGCCCTCGACATCGCCGAAACACTGCTGGCATCGATACCGGGACAAGACATCTCCGACAAGTTATGGGCTAGTGTTGCCGTGACTCCACTGGCGGCCCTGCTGTTCGCGGCCTCGATCCAAAATGAGACGAGCGGGATCGAATGGGTCCGCCGCGCAATCAGCAACGTCGATGCCGATGCAAGCTTGCCCGGCTGGCGCCAGGCCGCCGAAATCTGCCGACGCCCCACCCGCCAGTCCGCCCAGAGTTTGGGGGAGACCCTGCTGCGAATCGCGACATTCGATCCGCGGCAACGTAGCTCGATCGTCTACATCATGAACGCCGCGCTTGCATTGTGGGCAGCCGACGACGTCAAGGGCACCCGGGCGGCGCTGTGCAGAGTTCTAACACTGCGGCGGAAATCTGCGAAATCGGGTGCAGGCCATGAGGTCCAATGGTGACCGCCACGAGCTGCCCACCGCGGGCGCCACGTGGGTGGAACGCTCCTCAGCACTTCCGTCACGCGGGACATGGCCTCGGGGAGCCCATTTTTGAATCGTCAACGACGGGATAGCTAGATGCACGCAAAGCCTGGAACGCCCTACTGCGGCTTTATGACTCGCATTGTCAAAGGCGCTAAGGGACGCAAAACACGGCAACTGTATCTGCCGCGGACCGGCCCGCACGTTCTTGTCACCGCGCCCACTGAGACTGGTAAGACGCGGAGGCTGTTAGCGCCTGCGGCGGTCTTGTGGGGAGGCCCAGCCGTGGTGGTCTCATCGAAAGACGACCTGATGCAACTGGTGATGCAACGCCGGTATGGGCCCAAGGCAGTCGTTGATCTGCGACCGATCGCGAGTCCGGCGTACCCGCACGGGGTGGAACCTGCAGTTTATGACCCCACGGCCACTATCTTCACTCCGACTGAGGCGCTGACGGTGGCAGAGACGATTATGCAGATGGCCACCGTCGGTCTGGGGTCGGGGGCCGACCAGGTCTCTGACGGCGGGGTGTGGGAGTCGCAAGCTGCTGGCCCGCTTGCCGCGTTCTTGTATGCGGCGTCACCGATGGGCAACAACGAGGGCATGGACTGGGTGCTGCGTGCGGTGGACAACATCGACACCACCAGCAAGGAAGCCGGCAAGAAACCTGGCTGGTTACAGGCTGCCGCGATCTGCCACCGCTACGAAGTGTTGGCCATGGGTATGACCCGTATCTTGGAAATGGAGCCACGTCAGCGCGATTCGGTGGCAATCACGATGCGTAAGGCCATCACTCCGTGGCTTAGAACAAGTTTGTTGGCCGCCGACGTCGCCGATTTCACCGCAGCATACGATCCGGCGTTCCTTGATGATCCACAAGCGACGCTATTCGTCCTTGCCCCGGCAGATGGCACCGCGGCCGGGGCGGCGGTCACCCTTCTTGACTCCCTGGTGAGGCGATGGCGAGAGAAGACTTCCCGCCGCGAGCAGATGCACCGGCTGTTGATGGTCATCGACGAATTGCCCAATACCGCCCCGATTCCCAATTTGCGACGTATCGTCGGGGAAGGCCGCGGCTTGGGGATCAACATGGTGGCTGCGGTGCAGGCATCCTGCCAACTCGATACCGTCTACGGGCCGCTCTACGCCCACGAACTGCGCCACATTTTCCCGGTGAATGTGATTATGTACGGCGCGCACGAAGAAGAACTACTCGCGCCGGCTGAGGACTGGTCTGGGCTCACGCTGCGCCGCCCACAAAGCTACGGACAAGCAGATGGGCACAAGGGCCTCAACAGTGAATTGGGATCGGGGCTACGCTGGCAAGAACTGCTACCGCCCGATCGTGAACACGCGCGCCTCATCATCAAAGGCGGCCTGGGACACTGTGTAGAGATCCCTGATTGGACTGTCTTCCGAACCAGATATGACGCAGCGGCTAGTGCCTTGCTGGCTCGGGCAGCTAAGGCGACGAACCCTCGCATCCCAACACCGCTGCCATAGCGGTGGTTTCGAGTGACATTCCCACCCGTTACCGAGTACAGGCCGACGCGGCAAGCGCCCGTAACGGATGTTGCGGGACAGTGCTCGGCATCAACGCAACGTTGTGGCCGCCGGCGCGCTAAGGGGTTGCACAGCGGCGCTCGTGATGCCGACCGCGACCGCGCCCACCATCCATACCGATCCAATGAGGCAGGACGCTAAAGCGATCAAGACGTTTTTGGTTGACTGCATGGATTGGCTGATCTGGGTGGCTGGGCTGAGGTCGGCGACCGATTCGGGGTCGGCTGTTTCGAACACCGCCGGCGCGGTGAGGTCATCGGGTTCGAGGGCGAGGTTGAAGTCGACGGCAAGTGGCGGCGGGGTTAGGGGCCACCAGCTTGCAGAGCCGTCAATGGCAAGCCAGCCGTTGAGGACTCCGTAGATCCCGGCTGCGGCGAACGTGGCGGGGATTTGGGCGGTCAGGTAGGGCGCGACGAGGGTCGTGCTGAGTGAATTATCGGGTGTGTAGAGCAGTGCGGTCAGAGTCCCGATACCGAAGGCAGTCCACAGCAGAGCCGGGACCGGGTAGGCGCGCAGTCGGTCGGGGATGAGTGTGACGATTTGTCGGTAGAGCAGCTGGCCGAGCGGCCAGCCGATGGGTGCGGCCAGGGCGCACAGCAGCACTATGAATCGTTCGCCTACCACCTCGATGGTGGTGCCCTCACGCGCCCACAGCGGGTGGGTCGGGTTGTCGTCGTAGGGGTTTGGCCTGGCCCCGGCTGTTCTGCGGATCCGTTTGCGGATTTGCCGGTTCAGTAGCTCGGCGCGCCGCTTCTGGATGTTCGAGATCCCGGCGTACTCGGCGATCCATTCGCGGCGCAGCTCGTCGTAGCGATCAGGCATTTCACGAACCATTATCTGTACTCCTATTGTCTTAGCTGCTTTAGTCTGGCATGATACGGCTGGTATGGAGCAGGGAGCAATGGCTGGCGGCGCACTGGCCGCCCCCTTGGGGACAAGGACCGTGATGATCATGATGGCTGGGCTGCTCGCCGCCCTATTTACCCAGCTAGCTATCGTGCTAGTGGTCTGCGGCATCCTGGGCTGTGCGCCGCGGACATGCCCGCAGATCGGGCCAGGGCCGTCTCGGAGCCCGGGCTGGCCAGGTACCCGATATGAGCAACACTGGAACAGTTCGGGCACCGGGCCGGCGTTGCAGGTGCTGGCCGCCTCGACGCCGGCGTGGCCGGGCATACGGGCCGGCCACGTGTACGGATCCGCCGTGCAGGGACGCGCGGTCGTGCCGCAGGCCGCTTTAGCGAGGGAGTCGGCACCGAGGCAACAGCGGCGCCAGCTCAGTGAGCGCGGGCACCGCGTGATTGTGCATGGGGGTCGCAGATGAGCGCGGTCGAGTCTGACGATGCGTGGGCGGCCAAAGTGGTCAATTTCGGCCGTGATGACGGCGCCGATGCCGGTGATGCCGTGATCGACGACGAGATCAACGTTGCCGACCTGATGGCCGAGGATGACTGTGGCGCTGGGACTGCGGCGCACGAGCCAGTCGACCTCGACGTGTCCGACAAAGCGGTCGACAAGGGCAGTCGCTTTGACCACAAGGTGGCTTGGCGCTTTGGAGGACTCGTGGCCGCCGGTGTCATCGCGACATTGGTCAGTGCGGTGGTGTTTTACTGGCCCGACTCGAGATCCGGGCCGCCGATCGGGGGGTCCCTCGGTGAGCCCCAGGCGGTAGCGGTCGCCAAACCGGCGCCCCCCACCGCAGCGGGTGCAGCGGCCGGCGTTGACCGTGCGTTGCCGTACGCCGCGGATGCGCAGGGTTCATGCGCGCCGGGATCGACTCCTGCACAAACAATGTCGGGAAATGATCCGCGTAATGCGTTCAAGTGCGTACGCGCGGGCGGTGACGGCCAGACGATCTCCATCGATCTTGGCCGCACGTACGTCATCACCGCGATATCAATTACCCCGGGCTGGATCGGCAAGGACGCGAGCGGTGTGTCGCAGTGGTCGCAGCATCGCGTCGTGACCCTGGTGCAGTACATGTTCGACAACGATCCGACGTCATTGGTTACCCAGGACACAAAGAATGTCCACGGCGAGGCGGTTCAGCCGATCAAACATCAGCTGGCGTCCAAGATTCAGATTCTGATTCGACAGACGTCGCGTCCGCCCGCTGAACCGCCGCAACCCTCGGCTGCGCCCGCACCAGTTGCACCCGGATTGGGGCCCATCTTCAGCGACGGCGCGCCCACGCCAGCGCTAACGCTAGATCCGGTCACTGGCCAGCCAACTGATGGCAACTCCGATCCAGTCGATGCGACGTTTGCTATCAGCAGCCTGAAAATCCTTGGGCACGAGGCGGTGTGATGGTGAGTACACCACGCGGGGGGCGGCTGCGATGAGGCTGAACAACACCTGGAGCTCGCGGCTGTCCACGTCGGCATCGACAGCCACGAAAGTCGGCCGCTTGACACTGATCTGTTTGGCGGCCCTTGGCGGGTTACATGTGTTCTGGCAGTTCATGTTTGGGCAGCCCCCTGATGTTGTGACCCCAGCGCGCTCGGTCGTCAACAAATCTTCGGTGGTCAGCGCATTCGCCCAAGATTATGTCGCGACGTGGCTGACAGCGACTGCGAGCAACTCTGCGGCGCTCACACAGTTCGTCTCGGTCAACGTCAACGATCTCAGGCTGCCCTCGACCCAGGCAGTGGTGATTAGCGCACCCACGGTGGTGGCTGTGACCTATGAAGGGGACGCGGCCAAAGACGGTAACTGTGAGGTGTTTTCGGTGGTTGTCGGTGTCAACGAACGTCCCTACGAATCTGCGTCGCCCGCCCGCGCGCTCTATCGGGTGCCGGTGCTGTGGTCTAAGCTTGGGCCGCGCGCTGCGAGTTTGCCGGCCCGGGTGGAGGGTCCAGGCCCGGGCGCCGACTTGCCGATGGCCTATCCAGCCACGCTGGCTGCCTCGGACAATGCGTTTCAAGTGGTGTCGGGATTCATCTCGGCCTACCTGACCGGCGACGGCAGCGTGGACCGCTACGTGACGTCGGACTCCAAGCTGGTCGGTCTGGGCAAGGTATACCAGGAGCAAACCGACACCCAAGGGCATCGGATTCCCTTGGTCACGGGGGTGAGCGCTACCTCAACGCCGCCGACCACACCAGCAGAAGGCCAAGCGATGCGCGTGTTGGCGCAAGTGGTGGCGGTGACAGCGCAATACGCCGAGGTACACCTGGTCTATCCCCTCACACTGCGCGGCGTGGGTGGCCATTGGTCGGTGGCTGCCATCGACCGGGCACCGGTGATGTCGCAGGCCGATGACCTAGTACCGATCGTGGCCGCCGCCTCAGCACAAGCGTCCAGGTAGCAAAACCGCGACCCGGCAACTCTCACGTTAAGGAAAAACAATCATGATCGAAACGGTCGTTGCTTCAGCGGATTTAGTGAACGCCATCCCCTCACTGTGGGAGGCGATCAAGGTGCCGGCCTCCATCGCGCTACTCATGACGGGAACCGCAAGCGCAATCTTTAGTTTGCACAGAGGCATCGGCACCGCTGCGGGCAAGCTCATCGGCGCAATGGCGCTCGGAGCATTGGTCTTAGGCGGGGCGGGTCTGATGCATTCGTTCAAGGCCACCCTCGATCGCCATACCGGTGGCGTGACGACAGGTCAGTACGGCAGTTAGGTAGGCGCAGGAATAACCAGCAGGAGCCGGACGTGACGATCACAGACGAGGGGATCGACTCGACAGCACAGGTCTTCGCCGATGTGCTCGACTTCCCGATTTATGTGTCGCATCTCGACGACACCACCCGAATTCTGTTCGGGCCGTGGCGCGGATGGGATTTCGCGACGGCGTTGATCGGCGTCGGGCTGACCTGCGCGGGCATCTATTTCGGTTTCGAGTCGGGGTATGCGGCATGGATCGCGGTGTTCGGCGTCGCGGCCACCGCCGGCCTGACCTATCTGGCACGACAGATCCCGATCAGCCGACCATCCCCGTGGTATCGGATGTGGTGGCTACTGAACTGTGCCATCGGGACACAACGTCGCGCAGCGACACGGGGCCAGCGCGACCCATGGGTCTCGCCGCCGAAAGCGGTGATCGACAACCTGGTATTCACTCGGGCGGGGGTGTATGCGGAGTTCATTCTGGCCGGCCAGCCCGGCGGGATGATGCCCTATGAGGTCAAACGCGCTGTGGCCAAAGCCCATCGCCCCCTGGTGCGTCAACTGCCCTCGGGCATGGTGTTTTGGGGCATGTCGCCGCGCGTCGACCCGATGCGGATGAAGCAGCGCCTGCTGGGCGAGTTTTCTCACCACGACACCTGGGTGCGAGAAGCCCGCCAATGGGATCAGTACTTTGACCAGACCGCGTTTTACGAACAGGTTTTCGGGGTGCGCATTCCCGTTGATGCCGGAATGGCCGGACGCAGTGGCGCGGGCGCCATGGCTAAGGCCACGCGGGTGGTGATCGGCCGTGACCACGATGCACCCGAAACACTCGACGGTTACCGAGCCATTGTCGAGGAGATCTTGGCCAAGATCCCCGAGCAATTCCACGCCAAACCGGCAACGGCACGCCAGATCCAATGGCTTTACGAGCGACACTGGACCCGCGGCGCCCAGGACCGCCCCTTCCCCCACGGCGGGGGCGGGCAGCGACGACTTGGGCCCGAGGACTTCACCTGCATACCCGCCGAGTTCGACGAAGGCGACCAACACCGACGCAAACAATTGCGCTCGTGGCCGCGTCGGCACCTTCCCACCTGGAAGGCGATCCTGCGCATCAAGGCAGCCGGCCTGGCCGACAGCTACCAAGCGTGCCTGGTCGTATCGCAGCTGCCGCGCGGGGGACTGGCCTATCCCCGCGCCGAAATCTTGCTCTCGCCCTACGACGTCGATGTGAATGCGCAAGTGGACTGGTACCAGCACGTCTGTACCCGAACACGTGAACAGGAGCTTGCGCGGGTGGATCGCGCGCAGCGCAATATGGAGGACCAGGCGTTTCATTTGTCGGGGCGGCGCGCAAGCAATGCCGACCTGGCGCGGCGGTTTGCGGCAGCCGAACGGTATTCGGCCGCGCTCAATGAGAGCCAGCTTGAACGGGCCACGGAATCGACTACGGTGATCGCGATCGGGTCGACGAGCTCCGCCGACACCGCCCATGCCGTGCAACAGCTCAAAACACACTTCGCCGAGGAGCTAGACACCGCGATAGCCTGCCGGCGGGGCACGCAGACCGCGTTGTGGCAGCTGGGTCATCCAGGCAGTGAGGCGCGAGCCCCGCGGAGCCAGTTCAAGCAGCCCACCACGACCGATCAGTGGTCGCGGTTCTCGCCACTGGTGTCGGCCGAACTGGGCCACAAGACGGGAATCTTATTGGCACGCAATCTGGCGACCCGCTTACCCAGCCCGGTCTTCGTCGATCTGGAGGGAAGCGTCGACCGCCGTGTTGCACCGGGGATGCTGTTCATCGGGGCCTCCGGTGGTGGCAAATCCGAGGCAGCCAAACGCATCACTGACGGGTTGCTCAAGCGTGGACATCAGGCGTCGATCATTGATTCGGGAACGATGCGCGAGTGGGTGCCCGCGCTGGCCCATCATGGCGATCGGATCGCGGTGATCGATCCCGCCGGCGCCGAGTGGTCGATGGACGGGTTGCGAATTTTCCCACGGGACACCGCCGTAGAGCACACCCTTGATCATTTGCTGCCCATGATGGGTCAAGAGGCCAACTCCACGGTCGCGCGCCAGATGCGCCGACTGTTGCGCCCCGATCAGCGTGTTGCCGAGACCCTGGGTGCGTTGGTGCGTTACCTCAACGGATTGGGCCGACAAGACTACGCCGAGTACGCGGAGCTGGCCGATACGTTGACCTACTGGTCAGAGATGGACTACCTGCGGGCGATGTTCGACGAATCGTTGCCTGTTCCGCCGATTGCCGAGAAAGACGCGATCATCTGGCTCACGGCTGATCTGGAGCTGCCCGACATCGCCGAAACCGACGAGCTGCACTTGTACAAGCGCCAGACCGCCCGTGCCCGGGCAGGTTTGGCGATTTACGGGATGATCGCATCGCTGACGCGGCTAACGTACACCGACCCGGTTCGACGACGGGCTAACGCGTTTGGCTGGTTTGTGGCCGAGGAAGCCCGCACGTATTTCGCGTCGCCAGTCGGCCGCAAGGACGCCAAACGTATCGCCACGCAGGGCCGCAAAGAGCATTACGGTCTGATCGGAATCTCCCAGCACGTAGAGGATTTCGATGCTATCGGGCGACAAGAACTGCCGATGCGGGTAATTACGCCGTTCAAACCCACCGAACGCGAGTACGCCCGGGAGTCATTTAAGAAGCTAGGGATCGACCCCGCGGAGTACCCCGAGGTGCTCGATACCCGCACGGTCGACGGCCACGGATATGCCTACTTCCTCGATGATCTTGGCCGCGCCGGGCTCGTCGACTTGCTGCATCCCGTGCAACCCGAACTCGCCCAGGCATTCGACACGCGCTACCTCAACGATCGCGCAAGTGGGCAAGCGGCATGACTCGAGATCTGCTCGCTGCGTGGATGTACACCCACCCACGGCTGCGGCGTGTCTGGGTGATGTTCCAGCTCCTGTGGGGTGGTTCCTTGTTGGCCGTCCTGACAGCGCCACGCGCGGCGGCCGACAGCATCACCACCAGCTTGTCGTTCACTGGGCTGCACGACACCTACGGGCTTCCCATCGGTTCCTTGTTCGTGTCGGTCCTGCCCATCGATGAAGTGATCGGCGCCCAGGGCCATCCGCAATTCGGGGTTTCGCCGCAGACGTGGACGCCGGCGCTTGTCGACGCCCTGACGACAACGCTGACCTATAGTCAGCTCGCGGGATGGCTCGGCCTGGAATGCGCCTTTTTTCTGTGCGTGTGCGCGATCGGTATCTGGTTCATCAAATTCGCGCTTGGCGCGATCTGGCTGGGCTGGTTGGCCGCCGTTGCCTCGCCCATCGTGGCCAACATCCAGGCGCTGGTGGCGCGTTTGCATCTGGTTGCTGGCGGGATCACCGTTTCGCTAGTCGCCGGTGGAATCCTCTGTCTGACAGTCGGTTACGGGACAGGGATGGGAGTCATCGCAGGCGGCCTGCTCGTGGCGCTACTGATGTGGACGCTGCTGGGCGACCCAGCTGGGGACTTGGTCAGCGACAACGGCCTGCTCGGGATGGGCCGCTCATTGGGCTTCACACTGTCGCAGGGCGTGATCCACAACGGGCCCATCGCAGCGGGTGGAACGAGCGCGCAATTGGACACCCTGACCAGCTGGCTGTGTGACGTGCTCACACGCGACATCATCGAACTGATTTCGTTCGGGCAAGTCGTCGACGACATTCCCGGCTGCGCGGAGCTGTTCAATCGCGCGATCCTATCCGGGATCACCTCAGCGCCAGCGCAAGCGATGAAGTCGTGCGCGCCTTCGGCCTATGCGCACTCCCAACAACTCTCGGCGGTCACTGTCGGTCTTTTCGCGTTGGTCATCTTCTTGACGATGGTCGTCCTGGCGGCGTTGGACTACATCGGCTGTGAAGCGTTCCGTATTGGGTTTAAAGCTTTCTGGAATGTCCTGGTGATCGTGCCGGCCGCGGCATTGGCGCTATTCCCCGGACCGACCCGGCGCTTCGCCAAGAAGGCGGCAACGCGGATGCTGGTGCACGCAGCCGAAATGATCGCGGCGACCGGGGGCCTGGGGATCTTGGTGATTCTGATGGCCCAAGCCACACGCGGCACTCTCGCCGGGATGATCGGGATGACCAATCCCTTCCCGAAACTTCTTGTGATGCTGTTGATCTCAGTATTTGGCGCGTTGGGATTTCGTCACATGCTGCGTGCTTTTGGCGATGCCGGCATCCCCGGCCCGATCCGGATGAGCCGCGCAGCGCTCAACACCGCGTGGCGCACCGGGCGAACCCTGGAAGGTATCGACTACACCGGGCGCAAGATGAACGATGTGCGCTCGCGGCTGGCCAACCGCGACAGCCAGCAGCCCGGGCAAGGGCAAGCAGAAACCGGGGGTGTCAGCCAAAAAGCGCCAGGGCGCAAGCCGCACCCGCCCACCTCAACGGGCCGGCCGCCCTCCGGGCGCGCCGGCAACGCGCCGACACGTCCGGGCCCGTCAGGACCAGGACGGGGCCCGGGGAGCTCTGGTGGGAGCACCTTTGCCGGTAATCCGCCTGGGCGCACGGCGTCCCCGGCCCATGCCGGCGCAGCAGCCCCGGCGGCCAACAACGGGCCACGCCCTTTGGCCGCCGGGGGCAGGGCGGCTGTGGCCGAGACAGCGCGCAGCGCGGCAGCGGTGGCCGCCCCCGAATTGGAAGTGCCCGCGGCGGCCGCCGGTGCCCTAGCCAGACGGATGGGCGCCTCCCGACACCGACACCCCGCAGCGGCGCAGCACAGTCAGTCCGCCGCCAATGGCGCGCCCGGGCGCAGTGGGGCGCGACCAGATCCGAGCAACGGCCAGTCCGCCGCGAGGCGACCAGACCGAACGCCGCCGACACCGCCGGGCCGTACCCCGCCGCGCCCGGATCGCCATGAATAGCACCACGACTACACACGGGCCGCGTCAACACGCAAGGAGGGTATTGACCATGACATCAACGTTTGTGTTGGGCCGGCGCGCTCGCTGGGCCACCGTAGAGGTGACCGATCTAGATCCCCAACCGCGTACTCAGCGTCGCGGGCGCGATGCCCCGCGCGGGGCCGCATCGGTAGCCGCTGCCGGGCGTTTCGCCAATCCCTTCGAATCAGAATCGGCCAACCCGGTGGCACGTCTGGGCGGGCTGGTTGAGTTCGCCGTGTGGCTGGCCCGCCGGCGTGAGCTTTTGGCGGACGTGCGCAGGCTGGCCGGGCGAGATCTTGCCTGCACCTGCGCCCTTGATGATCCTGCCTGCCACCGCAACGTGTTGCTAGACGTCGCTAACCCGCCAACGTCGCCATTCGCGGCGGACGGGCGCGCGATGGCGCTGACCTTGCGCAGACCCTGGGCGTCGCTGCTGCTGGTGCCAAAAGAACTGGGGGGCAAGACGATCGAAAACCGCACGTGGGCGACCGACTACCGGGGGCCGATCCTGATCTACGGGGGCACGCGCATCGACACGATCGGTATTGGCGCGGCACAGCGTGCAGGTCTTGACGCCGACTGGCACACCCACCAGCAGGGCTGGTTGGGAGCGGCGGTTCTTGTTGACGTGCACCCGGCCCGTAACCACTGCTGCCAGCCATGGGGCCAGCGGCAGGTCCGTCGCGATACGTCGGTCTACCACTGGGTGTTTGCACACCCGCATCGGCTGGCAGAGCGAACGTGGGGTCGTGGGTTTGTTGGTCTACGACCGACGTCGTGGTCGGTTCTCGTGCGCCGCAGCCTCCTGCAGCACCATCAGTCGAGGGGAGACCTACAGCCGTGACGACTGCAATTACTGATGAGAAGCGGCGTGAAGAAGCCGCCGAGCACGTCGCGCGTCGGCGCGAGCGTCAGCGCCGAAGTGTGCTGGTGTTGCGTGTCGATGTACTTGATGAGCTCTACGCCGCCGGTGCGCCAAGGCAGCCGGCGCAGCCGACAATTATTGATGTCGCAGCGTTTTTCGGGATTGACAGCGGCCCGCTGACGACTCTTGTCCGGCGGTTCGGCGATGAATTCCGTGAGGATGGCTGGCAGCCGATTCACCCAGACAAGCCCGGGTGTGACCTGTGGACCGACGAAGCGATGCTTCGCGCTGCGCTTCTGTTAGACACCGGGGTGGGCGCCAAGTCCGAAGTGGCAGAACAAATCCGATACCACCTGGGCTGTGGTCGGCTGCCGCTGGCGTTTTCCATCAGCGATTCGCGTCTGGCCCAGTGCGCGAGGCTCTACGAGAAGGCCCAAACCGTGGTCGGAGATGTGCACGGCGACCAAGGGCCCGCCGAGATTTGGCGTGACCTTCAGGACACGCCCCGCTACGATTTGCAAGCCCTGGTGATCGCTTTGGCGGCCATGGTGCCCGACGATCAGCAGGGGGTGGGTCGCTACCTGTGTGAAGTGTCCACACGGCCAGGGCAGCCAGGTAGTCGGGAGCGGGGGCTGGCGTTAATGATCCCGCGGCGCACCAAGCTGCTCAAACGTCGCCGCGGCCGCGGGGTCGAGCCTGAGGCTTGCCAGCCGGGCGGTTTCGCGGCCACCGCGCAGCGATGACCACCGCCGATACGCTGCAGCTGCGTGAGCAGTTGCTCGCTACTCTGCGCCGAAGCCCGCGCCCGGTGTCGACGACAGAACTGGCTGCCCGCATGCCATGGAAAGTCGAACGCAGCGAATACAACTGCACGGTTCTACGCAATCCGAGCAGGCCGATTGCGGGCATGGAAGTGGTTGAATGCCATCGCGATTGGCATGTTGTCCAGTACCGGCGGACCGCTCACGGCTATACCGGCATCTACCGGCATCTACGCAGCCTCGAACAGCAGGGGTTGGTCCGGCGCGCCCTGCGACAGGGACGCAAACGAGTGTGCTGGGTTTGCGTCGACGCCGATCGGCCATCGGTGGAGATAACCAAGTAATTCAGGTGGGACAAAGTGGCTTTAGGTTTAGGGAAGGAAATGACAATGGCTATGCCCTCCACAGGTTGGTCGATGGTCATGACTCGTGTTCTGGCAGTGAGCATTACCTTCAGTGTGGGTGCGGCAAGTTTTGCGCTGTCGTTCACCGCGCTACGCGATCTGTACGCGCGAGGTCACATCCCCGCTGGGCAGGCCTGGCTGTTCCCGCTGATGGTCGATGGGGCAATCTTGCTAGCCACTCTTGGGGTCGTGGTGATGGCAGGAGATCCTCAGAGCCGCAACGACCGCCGATTCTTTTGGCTGGTGCTGTGCGCCGGCGCGGCCGTGAGTATCGCCTGCAATGCGCTACACGCGGTTCTTGCGCCCGATCAACCGCTCAACGCCTGGCTTCGGGGCTTATTGGCTGCTGTAGCCCCGGTCTGGTTGTTGGTCACCACCCACGGGCTGACCTTGTTGCTGACGCGGATGCGCCGACGGTCCACGCCAACGACACGACGTCGCGTCGACGATCACAACCGCGAATTGATAGCCGACTCAGTCGTCGGCGACACCAGCAGCGCCTCAGTAGCCCGCTCAGGCCAGCTCGACCAACCTGCGGACGCGCATTGCGCCAGTCCCACCGGGCCGCCGACAGGGGCAGATGAGGACGTGTTCGACACTCCCGCGGACAGCCGGTGGCCCGCAGTAGCAGCCAGCGTGCTCGACGAGTTGAAGCTGCGGAATGTCGACCAAACAGAGGTCGCACAAGTGCTGTATTTGAGCTATGAGCGCGCTCGAGCCGATCGTGAAATTGGGCGCACGCTCGGCCTCGACCACCACACAGTTGCCAAGATCGTGCGCGCTGCGGACGCACTCGTACGGCGGGAACACCACGAAAGGATGCTCGCAGCGTCCTAAGGTCGCAGGCACCATCCCTGATGATCGGAAACGGACTCAGGCGCCTCACATTTGGGATGCTTAACCACAGATTATGAGAAGCACAACGCGACGGCTCAACCAAGCAGTGAGCCACGGGACACGATGGTAATGGTGTGGGTTGATGAGCAGGGGTTGTCGGCCGCGGGTGCGCGGTTGGCGCGGACGAGCCAGACCTATGTGCCGGCGGTGGCGCTGGCCCCGGGTGTGGATATGACCTCGGTGAGTGCGGCGCAGCATCTCAACGCGGTGTCGGCGGGGTTGGTGGCCCGGCTCAACCACGCCAATGTGTTGCGCGAGCTCGGTGGGCAAGCGGTGATCAACACGGCCACGATGCTGGCCAGCCAAGACGACGACAACGCCGCAGCGATCGCCAACGCAAGCATCACCACCGACGCGGTCGGCGGGCTGATGAGCGTGCCGCACGTGCCGGCCCCCCCGGTGCCCGACATCCCGCAGATCCCCGCCGCGCTGGCACCCTTGCCCGGCGAGGCCCATTCGCGCGCGCTCTACGGCGGGCCGGGATCGAGCAGCGTCTACCAGTTCGCCCAGCAGTGGTCACGCCACGGCGATCAACTGAGCACCCTGGCCGACACGCTCAACAACACCGCCGAGGCCATCGATCAGCACTGGGACCGCGGCCGACAGCAGGCCGGCGCTAACACGGTGCGCCACGCGAGCTGGGTCGCCGAAATGAGCCAGCACGCCCGCAGTTTGGCCGGGTATGCGCGCATCGTGGCCGAAAGTTTCGACCGGGCCAAAGCCGACACCCCCAGCCCCGAGGAATTCGGCCAGACCCGCACCAAGCTGACCAACGCCATGCAGCACTACGCGGCCACCAAAGGCGCCAACGCCACCGAAGTCCAACAACTGACCCAGCAATACGCCGACCAGCAAGCCCAGGCCACCCACGCCGTCACCGGCTACCACGGCCAAATCACCACAGCCTCCATCCACACCGACACCACCGGCAAAGACGCACCCCCCATCGCCGGCGGCGGCAAGGATTCGCCGCCGCCGGCCAGACCGCTGGATTCGACGAAGTGGAAGCCCGGCGACAAACGACACATGCCGTACATTGCGGGGCGCGGTGGGGTGGGGCCGCCGAACCCTCCAGACGCCCCACCGTGGATCGAGATCGGGCAATACTCGGGGAATTGGGTGCGTTCCGATGAATTGCCCGGTGTGAAAGTGATGGAGCCGAACGGTATCAGGCCGGCACCGGTCCACGACGAACACGGCAACGAGATCGCCTACATCGAATTGGGTCCACATACCGGTGTGTGGGCGCCGCAGTCGGATTTTCCTGGTGCCAAAATCTATCCGCCGGGGTCGGATGCGTTGCCGCCGTATGGCTACGACGAATGGATTCCCGGTTCGGGGATCTACCTGTGGCACGGGGATATGGTTCCGGAACCATACAACCTGAGAGCGCCGCTGGTGCCGCCTCAGACATTCCCACAGTAGAGCGGCCGCACATTCGGTCGCGGCGTGCGGTGCCGTCGTCAACGAGATTCATGACGGGGGCCTACCCGTGGAGAAGCAACCATCGGAGCGACTGTTCACCGTCCAGGCCGGGCTTTTTCGTTTGCCCTGACTTGTTAGCGTTGGCGGCCCGTGTCGTGGCTTTGGTCGGAGTCGGTCATTCGGCGCGACAGCTCGTTGTGTACCCGGAAGCTGGTGTCGTGCTGAGTGCGTAGGCGGCGGCGTTCGGCGAGGGCTTGGGTGACGTCGTCGGGAAGGATGTCAGGGTTGCAGCGATCGGCTTGTTCGAGTACAGGGTCTCGGTCGGGTTGGTGTCGGTGTTGCGGTATGCGCGTGTTGAGGCTGAGCACCGATGACCAGGGTAGGTCACGGTGCAGGAGCTTGAGGAGCCGAGCAGCGGGCGGGGGCGGCCACCCAGGATGGTCACCGTCGATGAGCAGCAGCCGGGCCTGGTGTTGTGCTGCGTGTTCGGCCAGGTCGGTCAGGACGGCAGGATCTGCCGTTGCGGCGCGGTCGACCACGATGGTCGTGGTCGGGCTGAGTTCCTTGTGGCCGCGGGCGATTTGCTCATGGATGTCGGTCAGGGTGAGGGCGTGATCGGTGATGTTGGCGTTTTGAAGCCGATCGATTCCTTCTTGCAGTGGGCTGCACCAGATGGTCTCGTGGCCGTTAGCAGCTGCGGCAGTGTTGAAAACGCGTAGGGCAGCTAGGGCTGCTTGGCCATCGCTGGCGTGTAAAGCGGTGACAGTGAAGCCATTGCGGGCGGCTTTGGTGATACTGCGTGCGGTCAGTTCGGGCAGGTGAGCGCTGGCGTCGGGCTCGATGATGAATCCGCGTTGGATGTGGTAGTCCCCGGCTGCGCGCAGCATGTCGATTTCGGTGCGCAGCTCCTCGAGCTGGTCGAGGATGTGGTCGGCGTTGCGGGTTTCGGCTTCGGCGAACGCGGCGGCTGCGGCGGCTTCGGCAGCATCGAGGTCGCGGTGTAGTTGGTTGGTGCGACGGCGCGCGGCGATGAGCGCCTGGTCGTCTTCGTCTTGCGCCTCGGCAATGATTTTGTCGACGTCCTCGCCGCTGATGATGTTGTCTACCCCGCCCGCGGCGTGTGCTCGGGCGGCGAGGGCTTCGCTCAAGGCAACCTGGTAGCGCTCGGCTGGCGAGGTCGTGGGGACGGCGAGTTGGCACGTTTGGATGTCAAGTTTGGCCGAGGCGATGTCCAGGGGGTCGGCATCGGGCTGGGCCTGCAGTTCACGCAGCTGTTCGCGTGCCCACTCGAGGTTGCGCAGTGAATCCTCGTATCCGACGTCCACGTCGGCCCATTCGGCGATGACGTGTTGCACGGCCATCAGGTAGGGGCGATCGGCGTCGGCGCGTTGGCGCAACTCTGCGATGCGTGGGGTGGCGCGGCGCATCGCGGGTCCATCACCGATAACCACTTGCGCGCGCAGGGTTTTCTCGTCGGCAAGCGCTTGGTGGTATTGGGCGCGCAGGGCGTTGACGTTGGCGACGGCGGGTCCGACAGGGCGGGCCAAGGGGCGCTCGGTGAGGAGGTCTTCGAAGGTGAGGCCGTCGTCGTCGCTGCGGGTGAAGTAGTCGAGAGGGTCGGGGGGCGGGGTCTGGATCTGATCGGCAGGAATGAGGCTGCCGCCGTAGCCCAGTCCGAGCTTGTCGAGGAGCGCGTCATCGCTGAGGTGATGGACGGGGTGTTCTGGATCAGCGACGTGGTGGCGTAGCGCCTCGTCTTCATCAGGGGAGAGCGGGATATCTGTGGGGACGGGAATGTCGAAGTGGTCGTAAGGGCTCTGGCTCGCGAACAGGTCGATCGAGTAGGTCAGCAGTTGGGCGTATTCGTCGGGCCGTAACGGGTGGTCGTGGTCGTCGTCGACGTCGCGCAGATGTTCGGCGGCGACGTGGAGCAGGTCTAGTGGTGTCCAGCGGGCGGGGTCGGCGGCGTCGATGGCGGCCACCAGGCGGCCGAATGCCGGGTCGGCGGCGATGGATTCAGCGATCGCGGTGCCAAAAACGCGGTGCAGGTCGGGCAGCCAGGCAGGACGCAGGTAGTGGGTGGACTTGTCGAGCGCGGCTGGTTGCAGTCGGCCGGCCAGTCGCCACCACAGCGCGGCGCCGGGCATTTGATCGGGAAGCGGACCGTCAGAGGCGGCGTCACCGAGAAGTTGGGGCAGGATGACGTCGGTCCGTGCGACGCAGGCCAGATGCGCAGCGAGTTGGGGCCAGTAGGGGTCGCGGCGTACGCGGGGGTCGATGGCGTCGACGAGGGTGTTGAACCGGGTGGTGTCGGGGTCGCGGCGCCCGAGGTGTTGGGCAGCGAGTTGGTCGAGCTGTTTTTGTGCGCGCCGGTCTCGGGCGGCATATTGCTCGGGCCCGGTCAGGCGGGTGTCGGCGTCGGCGATGTCATGGCTGGCGCGGAATACCGCGATCTCGGCGCGGACCCCGGGTGTGCCCGCCAGCAGGGGACGCGCCCAGCGCGGCGCGGTCGTGGCGTCCCAGTGTTTGGCGGTGTGACGGATGAATTCGGCATAGGTCGCCACGACATCGTGGCGGGCCTGCAGGTAGTCGGCCCAGTCGGGATTCTCGGTGAGGGCCTCAGGAATGGCGGGCAGCCAGCGCAGCGGCCCGACTCCGGTGCAGTGTTCACCGCTGTTGTCGAGGCGCCAGTCCAACACCGCGGCAGGATCTAGCGCGGTGTCGAGTTCTCTTCGTTCGGCGACCTGGGTAAGCCGCGGGATGGGGTCGTGGCCGTTGACGGCGAGAATCGCCAGGTGCAGGCGCAGGATCGGCCAAGCCGGCATACTCGTCAGGTTCGGGTAGACCTGATCGGCGCTCGCGTCGATGGCCGCCATCACGACGCGTCCGAGCCGATTTTCAGCTAGCGCGCCCACAGCGTGGACGTAGGCCCGTGCCGCGTGGCCAAGGCGCAAGAAGGGATCTTCGGCGTGGCGTTGCTCGGTGGTGGCCGATACCTGCGAACCGTCGTGGGATAAGACGCGCTCGAGGACGTCGATCGCGGTTTTGGGGTGGGTGGCTTTAGGGGTCAGAACGCGGTGGGCGTCGGTTTCGGCCGTCGAAATGCAGATGTGGTTTTCGTCAGTGGCGCGACTGAGCGCGGTGTAGAGCTGCTGGCGGGTCAGATTGTCGGCACCGACGACATAACAGGTCCCGGTGGTCGTCTTATTGCCGAAAGTCATGCCCTGACTGGAGTCGATGGTCGAGGCGTAGCCGAGAGTGACGTAGCTGCGCACGTACCAGGCCGGCAGGGTGGCTTTGTGCCCGGTGTCCAGGCGGGACACGGTCAGCGCGCCGTCGCGGCTGACTTTGTCCACGCGCCACCGGTAGCCGTTGCGGACGAAATCACGCCCACCGCCCAGGCGCAGGCTGCGCTTGTTACGCCGGGTGGCCACGGTGTCACCGACTGAGGCGCGCAGCCCGTCGCAGAGGGCGACTTCGCGCGTGTCGGCGGGACAGACCCGCTCGGGGGCGCGCGTTTGTGCCAGGAGTCGGTCGAGGCGGGCACGTTCGTTGAGCTGCGCGACGATCGCGTTGGTGGGGGCCAGCATGGCGGTGTCGTATCCGCGGGCTTTGTCGGCGGCCCACCGCTGGTAGACCATGTCGATGATGGTGTCGTCGGAGCCGACGTGGATGCGGTGATTGTCGGCGTAGAACGCCAAACCTGCAGCGTCGCCTTCGCGTAGGGCCAGCCCGGCTTGGGCTTCGGCGCGGGACTTGAACCGCACGACTTCGGTGAGGTTCAACGCCCCGTAGGTGGTGTCGAGGTCACGCAGGACGCCGCCAGCACAGACCGAGGCGAGCTGTTGATCGTCACCAACCAGGCGCACGCTGGCGCCGCGGGCCAAGGCGGTGGTGATCACCGCGTCGAGTTGCAGGGTTGAGGCCTTGCCGGCTTCGTCGACGATGATCAGCGTGGATTCGTCGATGGCATCGAACCAGGCGCGGGCGGGATCGTCGGTGGCGTCGGGATTGCGGTGCAGCCAAATGAATTTGTCGACGGTGTCGGTGTCGGTGTGGATGTCATCGCGCAGCAGTTGGGCTTGGTTGGCCCCAGGGCAGAGTCCGATCACGCGCCCGCCGGATTCCTCCCAGGCACGGGTCAGGGCCGCCATCGCGGTGGTTTTGCCCGAACCGGCGGGAGCCAACGCCAGTTGGACACGCACACCTGAGCACGCCATTTCCCGCACCACGGCCTCTTGCCCGGGGTTTAGCGCGCGGCCGCGGGTCGCTTTGTGCTCAAGGAGCGCCATTTCGACGGCGTTGGCCGAGGCGCGTCGCCCATCAGCGCGGCCGGCGGCATCCAGGACACGTTTTTCCGCGGACAGGATCGCGGTGCTGGTGAACAGGTGGGTGCCGTGGGTGCTGTAGACGCTGGCGCCATCGCGGCGACGCAAGATCTCCGGTTCACCTAGGTCGCTGTCGCGCACGCGGGCATGGGGCAGGCTCAGCGGCGCCGACAACGCCACTGCGGTGATGCGGTCAGCCAGCGACCGATCAGTCGCCCACCCGGCTGCACGTACGCGGCGTTGCGCTTCGGCGTAGATGTGAGTGTGTTGCCAACTCGAACGTGTCTCGCACACGGTGTCGACGACGATGCCGGCCTGCCCAGCGATCCACTCGTCGGTGACATCAGGGACGTGGCGGCGCTTGGGTGTGCGCGCATTGACCAGCATCGCCGACAGTGCGTGTTGGCTGCCTAGGTGCGCGATGGCCTGGGTGCGCCACATCTGCCGCTGTTCGGCCAGCGACCGTGGTTCGTGTTTGGCGGTGCGGGTTTCCAGGTTGGCCCGCTCGTAGAGAGCGAGCGCTTCGACGGTCGTCGGCTCGCGGCCGTGGTCGGTTTGAAACTGCTTGGCCAACCCGGTATATCGGTCGTTGATCATCAGCCGCCGCGAGGAGAACTCCTCGCACAAATCGGTGGGAATGTCGACGATCTCACGGACCGCACGCTTACCGCGTTCGGGGGCGGGGCGTTCGGCATAGACCAGTCCGGCGAGCTCGACGGAATAGGCCTCGATGCGCGTGTTGTAGAACTCCGAGGCCGCGACATTGCTTTTGAAGATGGGCCGTCCGTCTAGCGCTAACCACCGGGTGATCCCGTCGGGTCCGCGGCCGCGAACCTTATTGCTGATCGCAACGTGGGTGTGCAGATCGGGATCCCCAGCGCGGCTGTCACGGTGGGTGAATTGGGCTGCGATGAACCCGTCGACATCGATTTGGGCGACTCCTTGGGCGCGCATCCGTGTGAACGCTGCGTTGTCTTGCAGCCATTCCAGGGTGTCGGCAACGGCCCGTTCGTGGCATTCCTCAAGAATTTTCCGCAGGTCCTCCGGCGCCAATGCCCATAGCACCGAAAAGCTTTTCACCGGGCTAAATGTCAAGTCGTAGCCCGCCGTCGACGTGGTCTGATCACGCGACTGCGTGGCGATGAATCCGGTTAGTTCCCGCTCATCAGCTGGTGGGCGACCGTAGGTTTCGGCGAAGAGTTCTCGCGCGATCCTGGTGCGCATCTGGGCGCGCAGCGTCTCATCGATCGGCGCGTTCCACGCCCGACTGTTGCTCAGATTGTGGTCGCGGTAGGCCACCGCGAGCCGTCGCTGCAGTTCGGTGGACGCGTCGTTGATCACGAACGGCCGGCCCAGTCGCACAGCCTGGTGCGCGGCAGCTTTCGGAACGCCTTGGGAGATCAACAGTTCGGAGATCGCCCCGGCGTTGGGGTGCAGGCCTAGACCGAAAAGCTCCTTCATGTGATGCTCGCTGACTTGCGCGCCAGGCTGGATTCGCCACATCGACTCTTCAAGATCGGTGACCCAGGTCCGCGAGGGCGGCTCGGCCAAACCGGAAAGTCCACGGCCCACCCAGCGGCCCGGTGATTCGCCCTTTTCGGTGTAGTAGTCGCCTAGCGTTGTGCGCCCACGTTTTTCGGCGTCGTGCGCGGCGGTTTGCCGGATCAGATACAGGTATCCGTCTCCGGCGGTGAGCTTGTGGACGCTCATCATGGCCGCATCACCGCCCGACCATAAGTCAGAGTGCGAACACTTCCAGCGATCCTAGAAAGCAGCAACCTCGCGACCGGGCTCTACCAAAACGTGACCTAAGTGCATGAGGTGTGTGGTGCGAACGAGGGCCAAAACGAGAGGGAGCAGGTAGAGGACTAGGTGATTGGGGCAGGAGACGAAAGTGGTGCTGAGAGGTCAGGAAGGTCACAGAGGAGCTGGGGGTGCAAAATCGGTTGGTAGCAAACAGCAATGGTGAGGGTGATGGGCTGAGGCGACGAGTCTCGTGCGAGGTGCGGCACCGTGATGGCGGGTGCGTGGAACTTAGGATCGGGAAATGTGTTCGCAGTCGGGGTTAGCATCTGACGCATGGAGAAGACGACTAGCCGGAAATTGGCGCGTGCGCGGCTGCTGGAGCGCCAACAGGCTGCTGCTGCTGCCCGAGAAGCGCGCGAGCGGGCCAACATTGGTGATCTGACCGAGTTCACGGTGCGCGCGGCCCAGGCTGACGAAGTCGATGCCTGGCTGGCCGGGCGTATCGAGAAACTCAAAGCTGAGGGCGAGCGCCGGCGCCAGGCACACCAGGTGGCCGCGGGCAAGGCCTTGCAGGCGATGCGGTTGCGCGGCGAGAACGTATCGGCGATCGCGACGCAGACGGGATTGTCACTGGGTCGGGTTCGCGAGTTCTTGCGTGTGGCTGCAGACGCTGAACCTCACGAAGATCAGGAGTCGAGTGTTGTTGGGGCGCAGGTTGTTCGGATGCCCAACCATCAGGGTCTATCGATTGATGGGCACAAGCCGGCCGCGGCGATAGCGGGAACCCAATAGTCGGACTTGCGAACGATGGTGGGCGACGCGGATATCGGAAAATTCCCAGGACTCAAGCAGCGGTCGCAACCGCTACCTTTGCGCATGGACATCGATGAACACGCGCAAGAAATTGAAAGGTTCCAGCGGCGAATCGTTGCGGGCCCATTGATCACTGACTGTTGGATCTGGGTAGGTGGGATAAGCGATGACGGATACGGAGTCTTCCGGATACGACGCGACGGGGTGAGTCGTGTCGTACGAACATCGCGGTACGCACTCGCACTGGCATCACCAGGACATGAACTCGCACCCGATGTCATGGGGACTGCACGAATGCGATAACACCATCTGCGTACGCGTGGTCCTCGCATCAGATGTGCTCCGCGGGGTGCCAGCACACGTGATCGGTAGCGATCAACGAGCCAACATGGCTCGCATGGCGAGGATGCGCCGCGGCGGCGGCCGGCGCGCGATTCTCGCGCGCGGCGCCGGCGTTGCGGCGCGGGTGGAACGGGCGCGCGCCATCAGGGCGGCGGTTAAGGACGGATGGGATCAAGAACAGGTGGCCGCCGATCGCACTGAACTGGGTTCACGACGGTGCCAAACGGGCTCAGGCGGCATCCTGTTCCGGCAAATGCGCACCCGAGCTGCGCCGGGCCCAGCTTGAGTTGGGTTACACACTGTTGCTTCGAGCGCACCGATCGGGAGTTTCGCTTCCCTTGACCGAGGCCTCGAGACGATCCCGCCCATGTAGTTCAGTGGATACCATTGGAGGGCAGGCGGATTGCATCACGGCACAGAAGAGGATTGTCGACTCCGAGCGGGAGCGGTTCAGCGGGAGGCAATCGATGCGGCCCAAGCTTCAAGCAAGGTATGTGTGCGACTGCCCAGCAAGAACGGGTCGCCGCGCACCCACGTTACCTCCTATCTGTCGGCGTCCGTGTACCGGATGACGCCGCGAATGTTCTTGCCGTCCAGCATGTCCTGGTAGCCGTCGTTGATCTGCTCGAGCGTGTACTGGGTCGTGACCATGTCATCAAGGTTGAGTTTGCCGGCCTTATACATGGCCAGCAGCTTGGGAATGTCGTATTGCGGATTGCCCCCGCCGAAAATGGTGCCCTGCAAGTTCTTCTGCAACAGGGTCAACAGCGCCAGGTTGAGGGTCACTTGAGTGTCGAGCAGGCTGCCGATCGCTGTCACCACGCAGGTGCCGCCCTTTGCGGTAATCGTCAGGTAAGCATCCATGTCGGAGCCGTCGAGTTCGCCGACGGTAAGAATCACCTTGTGGGCCATCAGGCCGTAGGTCACCTGGGCAATGCCGGCCACCGCCGCGTCCATGTCGGGGTAGACATGGGTGGCGCCGAATTTGAGGGCCTGGTCGCGCTTCCATTCCACCGGGTCGATCGCGAAGATGAAGCGCGCGCCGGCGGCCACGGCGCCCTGCAGCGCGGCCATGCCGAGCCCGCCGACGCCGACGATGGCCACGTCTTGGCCCGGCCGGATGTCGGCAGTGCGGACCGCGGAACCGTAGCCGGTGGTCACGCCGCACCCGACCAGACAGGCGACCTCGAACGGCACCGACCGGTCGATCTTCACCACCGAGCTCTTGTGCACCACCATGTACGGCGAGAAGGTGCCCAGCAACGTCATCGGGTAGACGTTCTGGCCTCGCGCTTTGATACGGAAAGTTCCGTCGGAGACGGCCACGCCGTTCAGCAACCCCGCGCCCAAATCGCAGAGGTTGCGCATGCCGGCCTGACATGTTAAACAGCTCCCACAAGATGGGATGAACGACAACACCACGTGGTCACCAGGGGCGATGTCCTCTACGCCGGGGCCAACTTCGGCGACGATGCCTGCACCCTCATGTCCGCCGAGGACCGGGAAACCCGCCATCGGGATGCCACCGGTGACCAGGTGGTGGTCGGAGTGGCACATGCCCGCCGCTTCCATCTGGATCTTGACCTCATCCTTGACGGGCTCGCCCAGTTCAATCTCTTCGATGGACCAGGGCTGGTTGAACTCCCAGAGCAGCGCGCCTTTTGTCTTCACGCTGTACCTGGCCCGTTTCGCCTTTGAATGAACTTGAATTGACCAGAAGTGCCTGACTCCGTCATGTCAGGCAGTTCGGTAGTGCCGGGTGCCACCGGGCCGTTATCCATTGCCACCATTGCCACCATTCCCGCCGTTGCCACTGCTGCCACTGTTGCCGATCAGTATCCCGCCTCGCCCGCTGGCCCCACCGAAACCGCCGTTTCCGCCGTTGCCGCCGTCGCTGTTAGGAATTCCGCTGTTTCCGCCGTTCCCGCCGTTCCCGGCGTTCCCGCCGTTTCCGCCGTTGCTGATCAGTATCCCGCCTTGCGCGCCGTTTCCACCGAAACCGCCGTTTCCGCCGTGGCCGCCGACCCCGCCGGTTCCGCCGCCGGCGCCGCCGTCAGTACCGCCGTTGCCGCCGTTGGCACCGTTGCCGCCGTTGCCGCCCTGGCCGCCCGAACCGCCGTTGCCGATCAGTAACCCGCCGTGGCCGCCGTCACCACCCCTGCCACCGTGGCCGGCGTTGCCGCCGTTGCCGCCGTTGCCGCCGGCAGTTCCGGAAGTGCCGGGCGTACCACTGCTGCCGACGCCGCCGTCGCCAGCGGCGCGGCCGTTACCACCATCGCCGCCCTTGCCGAACAGCAACCCACCATCACCGCCGTTTCCGCCGCTCCCGCCCTGGCCTCCGTTGCCACCATTGTCGCCGGTGTCACCGACGTTGGTGCCGCCGTTTGCGCCGAGCCCACCAGAACCGCCGTTACCGCCGTTGCCCCACAGTCCTGCGCTGCCGCCGTCGCCGCCGTTACCGGCGTTGCCGCCAGTGTTATTGCCGACGGTAGCCCCGCCGTCTCCGCCGGCGCCGCCCGCCCCGGCGTTGCCGAATATCCAACTGTTTCCGCCGGCCCCGCCGTCTCCGCCGGTGCCGCCGTCGGCGTTGCCGAGCACGCCGACGCCCCCGCCATGCCCACCATGCCCGCCAGCCCCCGCATCGCCGAACAGCCACCCGCTGTCCCCGCCAGTGCCACCACCCCCGCCGGCGCCACCTGCGATCGTCGCGGCATTGCTGACCGAGCCAGCTGCGCCGTTTCCGCCGGCCCCTCCGCTGCCCCATAGCCCAGTGCTGCCGCCCGCCCCGCCGATGCCGCCGTTGTAACCGCCGGAACTGACGGTGCTCGTGGCGGCACCGCCGTTTCCGCCGACCCCACCACTGCCGTAAAGCACGCCGCCCAGGCCGCCGGCGCCGCCGTTTCCGCCGGCTCCGCCGGCGGCAACGCCGGTTCCGCCGGCACCACCGGCGCCGCCATTGCCGATCAACCCGGCAGAACCACCGTTGCCGCCGGTTAGGCCGGAGTTAGACGGTTGTGAAAAGCCGTTGCCCCCGTTGCCGTATAACAGCCCACCGGCCCCGCCATTTGGGCTAGCCGCCGTACCGTCGGCACCGTTTCCGATCAGCGGACGGTCCAGGAGGGCCTCCGTGGGCGCATTCACCACGTTCAGGAGGTTCTGCCCAAGGCTCTCGAACGGCGATGTGTTCGCGGCCTCGGCCGTGGCATACCGCCCGGCACCCGCAGTCAACGTCCGGGTGAACTCGCCATGAAACGCCGCGGCCTGCGCCGCCAACGCCTGATAATCCCTCGCGTGCTGGGAAAACAACGCCGCGACCGCCGCCGACACCTCATCGCCGGCCGCGCTGCCCACCGCCGTCGTGGCATCCGCGGCCGCCGCGGTGGCCCGACTGATCGTCGAACCAACAGCCGACAAATCCGCCGCCGCCGCAGCGAGCGTCTCCGGGGACGCGATCATAAACGCC
Organism: Mycobacterium riyadhense; assembly: GCF_963853645.1. NCBI lineage: Bacteria > Bacillati > Actinomycetota > Actinomycetes > Mycobacteriales > Mycobacteriaceae > Mycobacterium > Mycobacterium riyadhense. Next base: position 341,842 of record NZ_OY970457.1, read on the forward strand.
ATGACAACCCTCCAACAAGACCGAGCACAAACCCGGGCGATTGCTGGCCCGATTCGTGCATCCCGAACCCACAGACAACGATCGACCAAACCTTACGGTCCTCACCGACCCAACTGCACACACCTTGGCTCCATACACCCCCCAACACAGCACCCCGGCCCAGCAAATGTGAAACACAACAACACCGACCGGTTTCCACAGTCAACGACCACAGCGCAATACCTGGAAACCCCCGGTGCGGTCAATCCGACGCCGCTGGATACCGAACGCGCCGGCCAGGTTCCTTGCGATTTCAGCCAATGAGCGGAACGCACGACCCACCCTCACCGAGGATGGCGAGAGAGCCCCGTCCTTACGGTTCGGGCGACCCGCGGGTACCGGCCTTGGCCGGCACCCTATGCATGACGATCCACATCATCGGCATCACCAACAGGAGCCTGCGCGCCTTGATGACCGGACTGCTCGGCGCCGGCCCCTACACCATGAATCAGGCCAGCGACGACCTGGCGCGGCTGCGCGTCAACGGGCTCATCACCCGCACTCCCAGCAAGAACTTCTACACCAAATTGCACGACCCGGCTGCTGCGTTCACTGCTCGCCGCAGACCAGCCGCCGACGCCACCATTAAGCAAGGCATCGACGTTCACGTCGCCGAGTCCACCTGAAGACAACCGTCAAAGTGTCGGCCGCGAGGTGCTCTAGACCTCGCTCTAGATCCGCCGCCGCTTCGAGAGTGAGCTCGGGGCTTTGGGAGTGTAGCCAGGGCGTCACCCTCGATGCCGATGCGCCGACAAACTCCGACGATGCAGGCAAAACAAGCTATATCACAGGAATAGTTCGTTGACATGTCGATCGACGCGTCCTTATGGTTTCTCGGATAATGGGCGACTCTGCCCGTATTGCGGAAGTAGGTGGTGGATCGTGATCACGGCGGCGGCGACAGGGCAGGCGGGGGCGAAGACGCGGTTCAGTGTCGAGCACAAGTCGATACTGATCACCGGCGCTACCGGTTCACTCGGCAGCGTTGCGGCCCGGACGCTGGCCGACGCGGGCGCCCGGCTGACCCTGGCCGGCGGCAACGCCGCAGGTCTGGCCGAAGTGGTCGAGGACGCCGGCATCCAAGACGCCGCGATCGTTACACGGCGGCCCGAAACACCGGCGGATGCGCGGGCCATGGTCGAGGCGGCGGTCGCGCGCCACGGCCGTCTCGACGGAGTACTGGTCGCCTCGGGCATGAACAGCGTCGCACCCATCACCGAGATGGACGTCGAAGACTTCGACAAGGTGATGGACGCCAACCTGCGCGGCGCGTGGCTGGTGTGTCAGGCGGCCGGAAGGGTTCTGATCGAGCAGGGCCACGGCGGCAGCGTGGTACTCGTTTCCTCTGTGCGTGGCACGCTGGGCCACGGGGCCGGCTACAGCGCATATTGCCCGTCGAAGGCGGGCACCGATCTGCTGGCAAAAAGTCTGGCCGCCGAGTGGGGCGCAGCGGGTATTAGGGTAAATGCGCTTGCCCCAACGGTTTTCCGTTCGGAATTGACCGAGTGGATGTACGCCGACGACGCAAAGGCGCGAAAGACCCGCGATGCGATGTTCGCCCGAATCCCGTTGCGGCGCTTCGCCGAGCCCGAAGACTTCGTCGGCCCGCTGATCTATCTGCTCAGCGACGCGTCCAGCTTCTACACCGGCCAGGTGATGTATCTGGACGGGGGATATACCGCATGTTGAGCTCCCACGGGTTTTCCCGCGCGGCGGTCGTCGGAGCCGGTCTCATGGGTCGCCGGATCGCTGGCGTCCTGCCGTCGGCGGGTCTGGATGTCGTCGTCACCGACACCAATACCGAAATCCTTGACGCTGCGGCCATGGAGGCTTCCGCGGTGACGGGCACCGGGCGTGGTTCGGTCACGCCGTCGCCGACCTGGCAGCCGCGGTATCGGACGCCGACCTCGTTATCGAGGCCATGGTCGAAAACCTGCCCATCAAGCAAGAACTCTTCGAGCGACTGGCCGCGCTGGCGCCTGGGGCCGTGCTCGCGACGAATACGTCGGTGCTTCCGATTGGCGGCGTCGGTGAGCGGGTCGGGCACGATGTGCCGGGCTTTATCGGCAACCGTCTGCAGCATGCGCTGTGGCGCGAAGCGATGGCACTGGTGGCCGAAGGAGTGTGCGACGCGGAGACGGTGGACCTGGTGGTACGCAACACCATTGGTCTGCGACTGGGTACCCTTGGCCCGCTGGAAAACGCCGACTACATCGGCTTGGACCTCACCCTGGCGATCCACGACGCGGTGATCCCGAGCCTCAATCACGATCCGCACCCCAGCCCGCTGCTGCGTGAACTGGTCGCCGCTGGCCAACACGGGGCGCGCACCGGTCACGGCTTCATCGACTGGCCCGCCGGGCCCCGCGAGGCCACCACCGCGCGGCTTGCCCACCACATTACCGCGCAGCTTGAAAATAGAAGGGAGACATAGCCATGAGTCTCACGTGGCCACTCGGTAAAGCCGAGGCACAGTTGGAGTTCTACGACCTGTCGCACCCGTGGGGGCACGGTGTGCCGGCGTGGCCATACTTCGAAGACGTCAAGATCGAGCGGTTGCACGGTATGGCCAAAAGCCGTGTGCTTACCCAAAAGATCACCACTGTAATGCATTCCGGCACCCACATCGACGCGCCGGCACACGTGGTCGAGGGCACGCCGTTCCTGGACGAAATCCCGCTGAGTGCCTTCTTCGGCACCGGAGTCGTCGTCTCAATCCCGAAGAACAAGTGGGAGGTCGTCACCCCCGAGGACCTCGAAAAGGCCAGTGATGCCGGGCCCGAAATCCGACCCGGCGACATCGTCATCGTCAACACCGGCTGGCACCACAACTACGCCGACAGCGCCGAGTACTACGCCTACTCGCCGGGCTTCTACAAAGAAGCCGGCGAATGGTTTGCGGCCAAAGGGGTTAAAGCCGTCGGCACCGACACCCAGGCCCTGGACCACCCGCTGGCCACGGCCATCGCCCCGCACGGCCCGGCGGCAGCGCAGGGCGGCCTGTTGCCTTGGGCGGTGCGCGAATACGAGGAGCTGACCGGCCGCAAGGTGCTCGATGACTTCCCGGAATGGGAGCCCTGCCACCGGGCGATTCTGTCCAAGGGCATCTACGGGTTCGAAAACGTCGGCGGCGACCTGGACAAGGCAACCGGCAAGCGCGTCACCTTCGCCGCGTTCCCGTGGCGCTGGGTAGGCGGCGACGGCTGCATCGTGCGGCTGGTGGCGATCGTCGACCCTGCCGGCACCTACCGACTCGAGACCGGACAGGCGGGCTGACCATGAACGTGACTCGCGCATGCGAAGCCCCAACGTATTCGGCACCGGGGCACCATGATGTGTGTCCGATACGGCTGCAGGGACACGAAGCGGGGCACACCGAGCGATTCTGGGTTGGCGTATCGCTCTACCACCCTGGTGGCCTTGTGGAGAAGGCCCCAATCCGCGAGGAAACGGTCTACGTGGTGCTCGACGGCGAGCTCGTTGTCACCACCGAGGGCGCCGAGACGGTGTTGGGCCGGCTGGACAGCATGCATCTGGCCAAAGGTGAATTGCGGTCGGTATATAACCGGTCGGATCGCGGGGCGCTGCTGCTGGTCACCGTCGCACACCCATCCACGGAGGAGTTATGAGCGTCGTCATCACCATCGCCCCGACCGGGCCCATTGCCACCAAAGCCGACAACCCAGCCCTGCCGACGACTCCGGAGGAGATCGCGACCGCCGTCGAGCAGGCGTATCGGGCTGGCGCCGCGGTGGCGCACATCCACCTACGAGACGAAAACGAAAGGCCCACAGCGGATCTCGGTATTGCCCGCCGTGTCATGGATCTGATCAGCGAGCGCTGCCCGATCCTGATCCAGATGTCGACCGGGGTCGGTCTGACGGTGCCGTTCGAGGAGCGCGAGAAACTGGTCGAGCTGCGGCCGCGGATGGCCACCCTCAACCCGTGCTCGATGAGCTTTGGCGCCGGCGAATTCCGCAACCCGCCGGATGCGGTCCGGCGGCTGGCGGCGCGGATGCGCGAACTCGACATCAAACCGGAACTCGAGATCTATGACACCGGACATCTGGAGGCCTGTCTGCGACTCTGGGCGGAGGGTCTGCTGATCGAACCTTTGCAGTTCAGCATCGTGCTCGGTGTGCGGGGTGGAATGGCCGCGACCGCCGACAATCTGCTGACGATGGTGCACCGGCTCCCGCCTGGAGCGGTGTGGCAAGTCATTGCGATCGGCCGGGCCAACCTGGAGCTGACGGCGATGGGACTTGCCCTGGGCGGTAACGCGCGGGTAGGGCTCGAGGACACCTTGAACCTGCGCAAGGGTGAGCTAGCGCCGAGCAATCTGGCGCTGGTTCAGCGCACGATGCGGCTCGCAGACGCCTTGGACTTGCCGGTGGCCTCCGTCGAGGAAGCCGAGGCGCTGCTGTGTTTGGCGGGAGATCACTCGTGAGCGTCAACTCCGAAGACCGCAGTAGCGGCGTCCAAGTCATTGCCCGCGCGGCCGAGCTGTTGCGAGTGCTGCAGGCACACCCTGGTGGGCTCAGCCAGACCGAGATCTGCCAACGGGTAGGCATGGCTCGCTCCACGGTAAGCCGGATTCTCAATGCGCTCGAAGACGAGGGTTGGGTAGCCGCGCGTGAGGCCCGCGGGCCCTACCGGCTGGGTCCGGAGATAGCGCGCATGGCGTCCACGGTTCGACTTGGTGTCGTGACCGACATGCACCCGTTCCTGACGCAGCTGTCGCGTGAGCTATACGAGACCGTGGACCTGTCGATTCTGGACGGTGACCGGGCCGACTTCATCGACCAGGTCGTTCCGCCGCGCCGGTTGCGGGCCATGAGCGCGGTTGGCGAGTCGTTCCCGCTGTACTGCTGCGCCAATGGCAAGGCGCTGTTGGCAGCGCTGCCGCCCGAGCGCCTGCCTGCGGCGTTGCCCCGTCGATTGGCGCCGCTGACCGCCAACACCGTCACGACCGCGGCGGCGTTGCGTGCGGAACTCGACCGCATTCGGGTAGAAGGCGTCGCCTACGACCGGGAAGAGCAGACCGAGGGCATCTGTGCGGTGGGTGCGGTGCTGCAAGGGGTGAGCTCGGAGTTGGTCGCCATCAGTGTGCCGGTTCCGGCGCAGCGGTTCTACGGTCGCGAAGGAGGGCTGGCGCGCGCGCTGCTCGCCTGGGTTGGGAAAGTGAACGCTGTGTTTGGGGCGAGAGAGGTGTGAGGTGGCAAGAACCGCTTGCGCGACAAGATCCTTGGGGCGCGGGGCAGTATTGAGGGCCCGCGGTATCGCATACCCGGCTCCACCGGTCACGATGAACACCAACAACGCCTAGACGCCATCACCATGAACACCACCGAGTCAGCATGAACACCAACTACGGCCATTCATCTTCACCGAAAGCGCCACTCCCATAATCATATTGAACGCCCGGCAACCGTTGAGCGGAGGAAACGACGTGGTCGCAAGTGATCAGTCTGCATACCTGGAGAAACGACAACTGAAGACCGGTAGCGCCGGCTGGTTGCTACTGGCGGGGCTGGGTATCAGTTACGTCGTCTCGGGTGACTATTCGGGCTGGAACTTCGGCCTGGCCCGCGGCGGCTTCGGCGGATTGTTGATTGCGGCCGGGGTGATCGCCGCCATGTATCTAGCTTTAGTCCTGGGCATCGCCGAGCTGTCGTCAGCCCTGCCGGCCGCGGGCGGAGGGTATACATTCGCCCGGCGCGCGCTAGGGCCGTGGGGCGGGTTCACGACGGGTACCGCGGTATTGATCGAGTATTCGATCGCACCGGCCGCAATCGCCACGTTCATCGGCGCATATGTGCAATCACTCGGGCTCTTCGGTATTCGAAACGGCTGGTGGATCTATTTGGCGATCTACGCAGTCTTCATCGGTATTCATCTAGCCGGCGTGGGTGAGGCACTAAAAGTCATGTTCGCGACCACCGCAATAGCGCTGGTGGGCATCGCGATTTTCGTCTTTGCCGCCATTGACCATTTCACGCTGGCAAGATTGACGGACATCGCGCCGTCCGGCGCTGTAGGCGCGTCGGCCTTTCTGCCGCACGGCTACCTCGGCGTGTGGTCGGCCTTGCCGTTTGCCATCTGGTTCTTCCTCGCGGTCGAGGGAGTGCCGCTGGCCGCCGAGGAAACCACGGATCCGGCACGCAATGTTCCGCGCGGAATCACCGCGGCATTCACCGTCCTGCTGGCGACGTGCGTGCTCGTGCTGCTGCTGACCACCGGCGCCGGCGGGGCCCAGGCGATGTCAACATCGGGCAACCCGCTGGTGGCTGCGCTGGGACAGACCGGCGCCGCCAGACTCGTCAACTACATCGGATTGGCTGGCCTGGTCGCCAGCTTCTTCTCCATCATCTACGCGTATTCTCGGCAACTATTCGCGCTGTCGCGCGCGGGCTACCTGCCGACGGCGCTGTCGGTCACCAATTCGCGAAAAGCACCGACACTGGCACTGGTCGTGCCCGGCATGATCGGGTTCGCGCTGTCCACAACCGGCAAAGGTGAGCTCTTGCTGAACATCGCCGTCTTCGGCGCCACCCTCAGCTACGTATTGATGATGGTGAGTCATATTGTGTTGCGGAGAACAGCGCCCGAAATGGGCCGCCCTTACCGAACTCCGGGAGGTATCGCCACGACGGGCTTCGCATTGATTGTCGCCACACTAGCGCTCATTGCTACCTTTCTGGTCGACAGCGTCGCCGCGGTATGTTGCCTGGCCGTATTTTGCGCATTTGTGCTTTATTTCGCTTTACATAGCCGAAACCGATTGGTCGCTCATGCCCCGGACGAAGAATTGGCCGGGTTATGAGCTACCGGCAGACTGTTTAGTGAACTCAAGCGACGAAGCCACTTGAGCTCACTAAACCGAATTGACGGCTGGGATAACAGGAGCTGAGACGCCGAACGCGACAACGACGCAGCTGGCGCGGACAAAGCTAGTTAAACTTAAACGGGCGAGGGGTGTTGGGCCCCAGTTAAGATTGTTTGTGCTGCTGCTAGGAGAACCAAGAACTCGACGGCGACGGCGAGGGTACCCCCACCAATGGTGGCAGCGATCGGTAATCCGATCGCATTGACAAGCCCCTCAAGAGGCTGACCATTTACCATTTGGATAATCCCGCTCAAGAACAAGTTGACGTCATATGCCGGCAGGGTAACTAGGACAGCCGTCGCGATATCTGCAGTCGGGAGTAGCGTGGCGTAAGTCGTCGAGAAGTCATTCGTCAAGTCGTTGACGATATTGCTGTTTCCCGTCTGCAGCTTCATCAGAAGATCAGTGATTGCGGACTGAATGGATGTGGAGCTGGACGAGGTCAGTAGTGTGGACCCTGAAGTTAAGGGCTGCGATATGTCCAGTAATGGCAGGTTCGGCAGGGTTGGCGGGCCCTGCGCGTACAAGGTGTTGGAGGCATCAAAAATTCCCTGTTGCGTCCCGCTAACCAGAGCAGGACCCAGAGCCATGGTTGTGCTGAGGGGTGGCAAGAACCCGAAAGGAGTGGTCACATCGGCCGGACCTGTCGAATAGCCATAGTTTATGTCGCCGTAGCCCCAGTTGACCAGATACCGCAAATTCGGCTGCACCAAGTCTGCCAGCGGGTTCCCAATCCACGGGATCCACCGCACGGGCTCCAACAGCGGCAGGTTCTTGGTTGGAATCATGTAATACGTGGTACCGCCGCTGTAGCCTGGACTTGTTGGTAAGACAACTGCTGAATCAATCTGGGACTGCGGAATCTCCAGATATGTGGTGTGCACAAATGCGATGCCCGCAAAGGCGTTGAGGTCAGCCAAGATGTTGATCGGGTACTGCGGGAAATCGGCGAAGCCATCGTATTCTAATGTGTAATTTTCCACTGTGTACCCTGTGTTTGCATCCATGCCACCGTAGAACGTTATGCCCAGACTGGGGAGGCTCAGGCCGGGAAAACGCGCGAGCATGCCCCCGTTTGGGGTCATCTCATTGCCGACAAACACGAAATTTACATCGGACGTCGGCACGCCTTCGGCCTGGAGTTTCGGCAGTTCCAACGCACCGAGGATAGCGGCCTGTGAGTAGCCAAAAACGTTTATAGGAGTGTTGCCCTTGGCGATTTCCTCATGAATCGCACCATCCAGGATTTGGAGGCCCCGGGCCACTGATATGTTCAGCGTCAAATCCTTAATTCCGGTAATTGGATACAACCCTTCGGGCGTGGACAAAACTTGGAGATTCGAAGCAGTGAAATAAGGGGCGATGTACTTGTTGTACGCGTTGCTCACATAGCTTGGTGAAGGTGTCGGTACGCCGCTAGCGCCCATGATTAGCGAAACAGCTACGGGAGTCGCGGCTGCTCCTGCTGCGCCGGTCTCAGCGTTGCCGACTACCGGCACCAGCAGTGCCCGGGCTTGCGAGGTGAGCGTCCCCAATGCATCCGATGCGGCCGCCTCGGCTTCCCCGTAGGCATTACCCGCGGCGGCCAGCAATTGAGCGAACTCATCATGAAACTCCGCTGCCCGCGCGGCCAACACCTGATAATCCCGCGCGTGCTGCGAAAACAGCTCCGCGATCGCCACGGATACCTCATCGGCGGCCGCACTGCCCACCGCCGTCGTCACCCCCGCTGCCGCCTCGCTGGCCCGACTGATCGTCGAGCCCAGAGCCGACAAATCCGCCGCCGCCCCAGCCACCACCTCCGGGGACGCAATCACAGACGCCATGGCCATACTCCCGCAGACTCACCGCGAACGGGCTATTCGTGACCCCACTCGCGAAGCACCAATAACGACAACGACGACGCGACGCTATGGCGATCTGTTGGCCTGGCTCAGCGCATTGACCCACATGCTGGTGTTCCGCACTTTCACCACGCGATTCCCGGCCCGCCAAACGTGGAACATGACAACACCGGCCGCTGTGCGCAGTGAACTATCACATCGCAACGCCGGTGGAAACCCGGGCACAGGCCGGGACAGTGACCTGTCCCGGTGAGTCCTGAGGCTCGATTTCTTGGGTCACCCGACTGTTGCCAGGGAACTCTTGTGACGGTAGTGCAATGCCTCCGCCTCTGCCGGAGTGAGGTCGGCGAGGTACTCGTGGGCCGTTCATTGTTTAACCAGTCGACCCAGTTCAGGGTGCCGGCCGATCTCGACGTGGTCGACATCACGCCACGGGCCCCTGCCGACGGATCAGCTTTCGCGTCGGTAGTCAAGGTATGTGGTGGGCGGCGTGAACCGTCCGGAGTGTGAGCTCCGGCTGGTGCGCGGTGAACGGTCGTCGTGGAGGTCGGCTGGGGCGCTGGTTTCGGCAGGCTGATTAGCCGCCGTGAGCGGCAGGCGTTCGTGCACGGCGTAGAGGCGGCCCAGCGCGGGCGGGCGGCAAGCTAGGTTGCGCCGTCGTGCGGCATAGCTCGTACAGCCGTCACCGCTCGCGACTGAGCCTTCCTCGACGATAGCGCTGTTCATCGAAGGGTTGTTGGGTTCGAAGCAGTCGATAGGCCAGTCGGCGGTCAAGTCCCCGGGAGTGGTGTAACGGCTGATCCTTCGATGGTGGGGTTAGTAGGGTTGGTTAGGGTCGGTGTTGGTGGTGTCGCCTCCTGTCGTGGGGCCATCCGCTGTCGGGGTTGCAGAAGTCCTCGGGCCAGGGCGCGGGGACGCCGTGCTCGTCGTGCCAGCCGGTGTGACCGGTGTCGGCGAGCTGGTCGAGGTAGGTTTGGCGGCTCAGCCCTGGGCCGAATCCGCCCGGGGTGTCTGGGTTTGTCATGCTGCGGGCTCCAGTTCGGGCAGGCCGTTGGTGGTCGGTGTTGTGGGTGCGGGTTCGGTGTTGCCGACGGCAGCGGCCCGGGCCAGGACGTCCAGTCCCAGGTAGCGCCGGCCCTCAGCCCATTCGTCGTGCTGTTCGGCCAGGACAGCTCCCACGAGGCGGATGACGGCGTCTCGGCCGGGGAAGATGCCGACAACGTCTGTGCGCCTGCGGATTTCGCGGTTGAGGCGTTCGTTGGTTATCTGGAGCGCTGCTCGCGATAGGGGCTGTGAGCTGCATGTTTGTTTCGCGGAGGGTGTCTACGACGCGGCGGGCAGTCGGTGCCGGTCGTTGGTTAGCCCGAAGTTACGACTGCTTGGGTAGCTGATTTTGGGCTTTGACATGGGGTTTTGCTGGTTTTGGGTGTTTGGGGTCTGACTACGCGGCGATGGAGAGGGGAATGGTGGCCTCGATGAGGTCGAAGGCACGGCGTTGATCCGGTGTGGGTTCGGTGAGGGTGTCGAGTTCGATGTTGGTGTCCTGGTAGTGGATTCGGTTGCGGGTCAGTGTGCCCAGGTGGCTGAGCAGGGCGCGGAAGCTGCGTAGCGTGGTGCCGTTGGCGGCTTGGCGGCGGGAGGCTTTGGCTTGAGCGTGATCGGAGCGTTGGGCCGGCGCGACAGGGTTTGCCCGGGTCGGTGGATGTTCGTCGGTGAAGGTCAGCGGCGCCCAGGCCTGGCGGAGGTGCCAGGTCAGGTAGCAGGCCAGCAGGCAGATCAGCACGTGGGCCTCGACTCGCTCTGTGAGCCGGTGATGAATGGGGCGTAGGTCCAGGTCGTCAGTCTTGATGCTGCTGCGGAAGTCGCGTTCTACATGGGCCAGGCTCTTGTACCCGGCCACGATCGCGGCGGCGTCGAGGTCGGTTTTGGGCGTGCTGGTGCGCAGTACGTAGATGCCATCGAGGGCGGACTCGGCGGCGATGCCGGCCTCGTCGCGTTCGTAGGTGAGGCTGGTGTCGGTGATGGTGCGGTGAAAGTGTTTGCCCACCTTGTATTTGTTGATCACTCGCCCGACGGCTTCACCGATGCGGCCCGCCCCGGCCAGGGTGCCGCGGGTGATGCGTTCGGCGATGGCGGCCAGGGCGGCCTCGGTGGCATCGAGCAGCTCGCTGCGTTTGCGGGCGCGCTCGGCGGCCAGGGCGGGGTTGCGGCAGGCGATCAACCGCTCGCCGGGGTAGTCGGGGTGGGTGATCTCGGCCAGGTCGTGGGTGTCGAACAGGCTCATCTGCAGCGGCCCGTCCTCGGCGGCAAGTGCGGCAATGGCGGGGGCACGCAGCGCGGTGATCCAGCCGAAACCGGCGCCGGCGTCGTTGAGTTCGCGCAGCGCGGCGATGCGCGCGGAGGTGATCATCCCGCGATCGCCGACCAGCACCAGCCGATCCAGCCCAAACGCGGTGCGGATCACCTCGACGATGGTGGTGAAGGCGACCGGATCGGCGACATTGCCGGGAAACACCCGCACCGCCACCGGGCGCCCCTTGGGGTCGGTGAGCACCCCGTATTCGATCTGGGGCAGTCCCTTTTTGCCGTCGCGGGAATACCCGCGGGCGCCAAGCTCACATCTGCGCCCGGTCACCCATGAGGAGGTCAGGTCAAACAGCGCCATCCGGCCCGGATTCACCTCAGGCCCAAGATGTTTGGCGGCCAGTTTCTTTTCGATCGACTCCTGTCGACCCACCAGCCAGTCCATCGCCGCATAGATCTCATCGGTGGATGCCCCGGCCACACCCAGATCGGCTCCCAGAGTGCAATCCGACCACCACGCCAGCGTGGACAGTTTGGAGCTGGGTTGGATCACCCGCGAGATGACAAGCGCCAACGCCAGATCCCGTGACCGGCAGGCCGGCCCCAACAGCGCGGGTAATCCGAGCCGGCGGGCCATCGCGGCCACCGCGGCCACATGTCCGTGCGGCAGGGCCCGCACCACCCGCACCTGCCCGTCGGCGGGCACCAGCGTGCGCCCTTTCAGCGTGGCCTCCAGCGCGGCGATTGCCGCCGCCGGCAACATCGACAGGTTAGCCACCGTCTCGTTGCGCACCTTGGGCCCGTCGCGGTAGGTGCGCCGTAGCAGCACCGACTCATAGACACGCTCGCGGCCCTGCTTATCCACATGGGACTTCTTCACTCTGACTACATGAGCTCTTCCACCGCCGCGTGCCATACCCAGAATCATAACTTGATTCCGTCGAGAAGATACGAACAACACACGTATATTCGTGACTACAAATCATGACACGATCAACGCCAATAATCTCAGCTCAGACCACTAATCCCTTATCGGAACCCGTCGCAACTTCGGGTTAGCACGACGCGATTGTTACCGAATCGCGATGTGCCGGCTGCTCTCTTGGCGAGATTCGGCTGTTGTCGCGGTTGTGGCCGAGGGCGCAGGCGAGCTGGCGGCGTAGCCGCTGGTTCTCGTCGACGAGTTCGCGGTTGCGGCGGTTGGCGATCTCCAGGCGCAGGCGCAGGGAGTCATCGCTGGCGCGTTGCCGGGCAGGCAACGCTGTGCTGGGTTCGGGCCGGCGCTGGGCGCGAAGCCGGCCGATCTCGTCTTTGAGGTCGGCCTGGGTGTAGATCCACGAGCGGGAGACACCGGCGTGGCGGGCGATGGATTCGAATGTCAGCGCGGCGCCGCTGCGGTCGAGTTCGTGCATCGCCGCGATCGCCTTGGCGCGGGTGTGTTCGTGGCGCTGTTGGGCTGCTCTGATGAGGTGGATGCTGTTGTAGTCGGCAAGTTTGGCCTTCTCTTGTTCTGGGTTGTCGAGGGTAGTGATGATGTTGTCTAAGTTGCGTAGAATTTGGCGGTTCATCTCGGCGAGTCGTTGTTGTCCGCGGGCGTCGGCGGCGGTGATCAGCTGCAGGGTCTGTTGGCGCTGCTGGCGGTGCTGGGGCAGGAACTCACCGGTGGTGAGGAACATTGGGCAGGTCAGACACGCGTTGGCGTGCGGGCAGCTTTGCTGCATCGGTAGCCCGCAGTAGCCGTTGGGCAGGGCCTGGGTGGCGCGGCCGAGGCGCTGCTTGGCCCAGGCTGCCTCGGCGATCGGCCCGGAGGGGTCGAAAGTGATTGTGGCGCCGTGGATATCGACCTTACGGGCGGCCTCCCAATGGCGGCGCACGGTAGTGTCGTGCAGCCGGGCGTAATGCCCGGTCATCTGAGCAGAATGGTGGTCGAGGATGCGTCGCACGACCTCTTGGGGAACGTCGCGGTTGATCAGCCGAGTGCCCAGGGTGTGGCGCCACTGGTGCGGGGTCAGATGCACTTGCTCGCCGTGCTCGTCACGGACGTCGCAGACCGACAGCCAGCGCAACAGTGCCATCCGGTAGGTGGGGCTGCCGATCGGGTGGGCGCCGTCAATGTTTTTCGTCGGCCGCGGGAACAACCCCGGCGTGCCTGACGGCCAGCGCTGTGCGGTGCAGATGCGATGTGCGGCGATCAACTCGCGTACCTGCTCGTCGATGGGCACCAACGCATCCCGTTTCATTTTGTGGTTGAGGTAGCGCAGATACGGTGCGCCTTCGGCGTCGGTGACGACACAGTCGCTGCGCAGCCGCAGCGCGTCGGTGATCCGCAGCCCGCAGCGCATCAGGATGATCGTGATCAACCTGTGGGCCGGGTCGGCGAAGCGGGCGAGGTTGTGTGGGTCTTCGAGCTGGGCCATGACGTGTTCGGCCAGCGCCCGCGGCAGCCGTTCTTCGCGTTTAGGGTAGTCCTCGGGAAAGAACATCGCATCGGCGGGAAGAGCCGTGTCCCAACGGTGTTGGCGGACGGCGGCGAAGAACCGGTTGAGCAGCCCGATGTGGGCGCCGCGGCGTTGAGCACGAAGGGAATCGCCGCGCAGGTCGGCGAGATAGCGTTCCAATACGGATCGGTCGACCTGGTCGACGCGCTCGACCCCGATGTCGGCGAGGAACCCAGCGAAGCGGGTGAGCACCACGACCGGCCGGCCGCCGCCGGCTTCCAGGCCCAGCCCGGTCGACAGCCGCCACCGCACCCACCGTTTCGCCAGATCCCGCAGCCACGGCTGGCCGACCCCGGCGAATCGCAGCGTGCGGTCGCCGTCGTGGCCGAGGCGGCGCATCCGCCAGACATCGCGCGGATACTCAGCCTCCCACCCGCCGGCCTCGGCCAGATCGGCAATCACCCGGCAGGCGTAGCCGAGGAACACGCGGGCGCAAGAGTCGTTGATTGGCAACCGCGTCCGCTCATGCCAGTCGTCTTCGTCGTGGTCGACCAGCGAGCCCACGCCCGCGTCGGCGAGTGTCCGCACCACACGCATAACTACGTCAGGCGTGAGCTTGCCTTGGCGGTCGTCGTGGCGGCGTTGCAGCACGTACTGCATCTCCAGCTTCAGCTGACCGGTCAGCCGGTCGAGCCGGATCACCTCGCCGGCCAAGGAGGTGATCGTGGCGAAGCGGTCGGCGAATTCGTCGATGTCGGGTCGCCCGTTCACTTTCCAAGTGTTGGTGTGGGTTTGGCAGAACGGCGAGGTCGCCTGCGGCCAGAGCTCGCAGTGCGGGATGCGGCAGGTCGCGCCCGCGGCCGGCCGCTTGAACGGCTGCGGTTCAGCCAGCCACGCGTCCAGGTCGGGCCGGCCCGCCCGTTCCCATCGTTGTGCGTGCAGCCCGCACATGCCGCCGCGCGCAGAGCCGTAACCACAGCCAGGCACTCGGCACTGTTGGTTCGGTTGTTGCCGCCGCCAGCGCGGATCAGTCGATGCGGCAAACCGATCCAAGTCCGGGCGTCCCTGGTTGTTCCATCGCTGCAGATGCCCTTGACACAGGCCGCGGCCGCGGGCACCTCGCTCGCACCTGGAGACCCGGCACTCGGCCGTACCGAACACCGGGTCCTCGGGCGCGAATTCCATCACGTCATTGCGGAATTCGCTGCGCACTGCGGCCATCAGCTTGCCCAGCAGGCCCGACGAACCGGCAGGTTTCAGCGATGGCGCGGTCACAGCTGCACCTGCCCGTCGGTGAACCAGCCAGCCTGCTCCAACACCCGCCGAGCGTCCTCAACGGTGAGGTGCCCGTACGTCGCCGAGGTCGTGGCCATGTTCGCATGCCCGAGCAGATGCGCGACCACCTCGATCCCACGCCGTCACGCAACAGCCGGGTCGCCGCCGTGTGCCGCAGCCAGTGCGGGTCGAAATCGATCCCGGTCCTGCGGCGCAGCCGCCGCACCAGGTCATACGCCGCGCCATAGGTCAGCGGATACCCGCGCGGGCGTCCCCACAGGTTGACGAACACGTAGTCACTATCCAGGTCGCCGTACTCGGCATGCAGATAGTCGGCATACAACCGGATCAACTCGTTGCTGACCGGGATCGTGCGCGCGGTCGGCGACTTGGTGCGAGCACCGTTGGCGTTCTCGCGGCGCCGCACCGTCACCTCACGCTCGGCGGCGGCGATATCGTTGTGCCGCAACCCCAGTGCCTCACCGATCCGCATCCCGGTGTCATACAGCAGCGCGAACAGCAACCGGTCCCGCAGCCGGTCGCAGCCGTCCAAGACTCCCTGCACCTCGGCCGGAGAAAGCACCCGCGGCAGCTTCTTGGGCGCCTTCAACGCGATCACCCGCCGCGGCTTCGGCGCGCTCTTGCTGATGTGATGCAGAAACGGCTTCCAGCCGCCACGACCCCCGCCGACTTGCCACGATGTCAGCAGTTCGCCGATATTTACGCCGTCGCGCGCGGCATAGGTGTAGAACGCCCCGATCGCCGAAAGCTTGCGGTTCACAGTCGATTCCGTGCACTGATGCGGCACCGACGGCAACGCCGCGACACGTCCATCACGCGCCACCACCGGCAATCGCAGCCAGGCCACGAACTCGCCGACATCGTCGAGCCGAACGCCCCGCCAGTCCAGCCCACGCTCGGCCAAGAAGCCGAACCAGTCCTTCAGATCGTGCGCATAGGCCTTGACCGTGTTCGGCGACCGCTCGATGTCGGTCAGATACCCGAGATACCGGTCGACCGCCGCAACCGGAGCATCGTCGTCACCGAGAACCGTCCACGACGCACGCGACGAGACCGGTGAGATGACCCGCGCAACGTGCATCGTCCCTCCGCAGGCTCTGCCTCCTAGACGACTGCAGATAACCACGTCCAGCACGCAGAATCAGCGACCCCGACTCCGCGTGTCGCACATCGAAGACACCGACCGAGGGACTCCAGATAACGTTGGGATTATTCGACCAGATTTGGCGCCACAGTTCCTTGGGGAACGCGGTGAAGGCCAGTATCTCAGCGCGGGCATCATCGAGGTGTTCGGCCACCGCGGGCAGCTTATCGGCCAACGCCTCGACGACACGGTCGAACTGGGCGTGTACCGCTTGGGCATCGGGCTGGTCATAGACCGAGTGCAGCAGCGCTTTGACCCATCCCCAGGAGCTTTTCGGGGTCACGTCCATTAAGTTGGCCGCGTAATGCGTGCGGCAGCGTTGCCAGGCCGCGCCGGGCAAGTTGGCCGCGATCGCCTCGACCAGGCCCCGGTGGGCATCGGAGGTGACCAGCCTGACCCCGTGCAGGCCGCGGGCGACCAGGTCGGCGAAGAAGGTGTTCCACGCCGGGCCGGTCTCACTGGTGGCGACACTAACTCCGAGCACCTCCCGGTGCCCGTCGGCGTTGACGCCGGTGGCCACCAGCACGACAGCGTTGACCACGCGCCCGTCTTCGCGGACTTTCATCGTCAACGCATCCGCCGCGACGAAGGTGAACGCTCCCGCCTCCCCAAGTGGGCGGGTGCGAAACGCCTTGACCTGCTCATCGAGGTCTGCGGCCATCCGCGAGACCTGCGACCTACTCAAACTGGTGACCCCCAACGTGGCCACCAGTTTGTCCATCCGTCGCGTGGAGACCCCGAGCAGATAGCAGGTCGCCACCACCGAAATCAGTGCCGCCTCAGCGCGTTTGCGGCGCTCCAGCAGCCATTCGGGGAAGTACGAGCCCTGGCGCAGCTTAGGGATCGCCACATCGATCGTGCCAACACGCGTGTCCAGTTCACGGTGGCGGTAGCCGTTACGCGAGTTCGCCCGATCCGGGCTGGGCCGGCCGTACTCGGCGCCGCATACCGCATCAGCATCAGCCGACAGCAGCGCGTTAAGCACCGTGCCCAGCAGAGTGCGCATCAGATCCGGCGACGCGTCGGACAGAGCCTGCTCCAACAACACAGCAGGGTTCACAATATGGGGAGCGGTCATCGTGTGGTTCCTCTCGAGAGTGCTTTGGAAGGTTCACTCGAAGGATCACGCGGTGACCGCGCTCTCGTCCCGAACGACACACCGGGAAACGATCACGCGATCCGCGTTACACCACTATCAGGGACGCAACTCAGTCGGCAGACGTGGCGGGCGGCGAATGACGGGGATCGCTGGGAGAGCCCCCAGGCGATACCCATCAGGGCATCACGGTGTTCGGCAAGACCTTGACGCGAGATGCGTCCACGCCGGTTCAGCGTGGCCGACTGGTAGAGCGCGGGCGCCAAACCTGTTGCCGAGTAGAGATGTTCGGCATCGGGGAACATTCGATCGGGCAGACTCTGCGCCGCGAAGGCCGCCGCCCGGATCGAGGCAACTCCGGGCAACGTAGTCAAGATCTGTCCGTCGGTCACAGCGAGCAGCTCTCCAATCTCCTCATCGAGGTCGGTGATGGCGACCAGCAGCTGGCGGTAGCGCTGGAGGTCACGTCGGAGCCGGTGGGCTCGGGCAGCGGCGTCGGTCGGTGGCGGCAAACACTGCTGCCACCGACTGATCCGGTCGTTCGCGGTGGACAGAATCAATCGCCCCGGTGCACGACAGATCAACGACCGGGGCCTCGGTGCTCGCCCGCGAACGCCGCAGCACAGGCCAGCACGGCCAGTCTGGTCGAGGTTTCCAGCGCCAGCGCCCGGCCATGGCCCGCCGGTGCGGACAACCCCGGACACAGCACGTTGAGCTGATCATGCAGCCGCGGCTGGGCGACCTTGCGATCGGCCACCAGACCCCGCCGATGACGCACCGCCGCACGCAACGCCTCAACCGCCGAGTGCTCCCGATACCGCCGACCAAGGCTCTGCCGGGCCAAGTACGTCAACGCCGAACAGTCGCGATCATCGGACTTGAACCGCCCCGACCTACACCGAGACCCGTACCTGGGGAATTGCGTGACGCCAACCCCTGGGGAATTACGCGACGGACGACACAATCGCTGCGGGTCAGCCGCCCATGATCGGACCTACTACTCTGAACCAACATGAGCGATGCACCTTCTGGTTGAGGGGCTGGGTCGGCCGAGTTCGCAGCCGACGCATCATCGCCGGCACGGGTCTTTCTGGCCTGGTGGCGGCATGCGAATTGGCCGGCCGCGGCTCGCGGGTCCTGGACCAGGACCAGGACCAGGACCAGGACCAGGAGAACGGTGCCAACCCGGGTGGGCAGGCCTACTGGTCGTTTGGAGGCCTGTTCTTCGTCGATAGTCCGGAGCAGAGCCGCATGGTCATCCGTCTCAGAGCCTGTTCACAAGCCCGTGTGACTGTAGTGACAGATGATAACTATGTGATAACGATTGCGTGTCGCGCAATGGCACAAGACAGGGCTCGCGGTAGCAGATGGACACCACATCCCTTGCTGCCGGAGCCCCGTGAATGCCTGTCTACCCTGTCGAGTTCCCGAAAACCAGTTGCGCTGCGGCGGGTTGCCAATGTCGTGACCGCACACAGCGGTATCCGTCGGACCTGACCGACGAGCAGTGGAAGCTGCTGTCCCCGGAGGTCGAGGCGGTGATGGCCCAGCTGCGCCGAGGCCCAGGCGGGCGGGCGATGGTCCACGATCTGCGGGCGGTCCTGGATGCGATCGGTTACGTGACCCGATACGGCATCGAATGGCGGGCTCTGCCAGCGGATTCCCGCCGTGGCGGGCTGTGTATGCCTTTCTTTCAGCGGTGGAGCCAGCGCGGGATGCCCCAGCGGCTGGTCGGCGGGTTGCGCGGTCGGCTGCGTGTCGCGTGGGGTCGGGCCCCACTTGCCCACGGCCGGAGTTATCGACGCACAGTCGGTCAAGGCAGCCGAGACCGTCAGCACCACCACTCGCGGCTACGACGCCGGCAAGAAAATCAATGGCAGAAAACGACATATCGTGGTGGACTCGCTGGGCCTGCTGCTGGTCGTGGTAGTCACCGGGGCATCGATGCAGGACCAAGGCGCCGCGTTTCGGCTGCTGGCCGCGGTGCGGGAACACTTCTCCACGATCTCGCTGGTGTGGGCCGACGGCGGCTACGCCGGGCGCCTGGTCGATTGGGCGGAATCCGTTCTGGCACTTACCGTCCAAATCGTCAAGCGCAATGACGACATGGCTGGCTTCAAGGTGCTGCCGCGCCGCTGGGTTGTCGAGCGCACCCTCGGCTGGATGCTGCGCTACCGCCGACTGGTCCGCGACTACGAACGCCGCCCCGACCATCACGAAGCCATGGTGCTATGGGCCACCGTCACAATCATGACCCGCAAACTCCAACAGACGACATCAGGTACGCCACCGTATCCCAGATGGGGACGCCCCCGTACCGGCCCGCCAACGGCCATCGAGCAGGCAGCATAACCATTTGTGAACAGGCTCTCAGTCATGAACTTGCCCTGCATTGGCTGGGGCGGCGGCTTTGATCGTCCAGAGGACTATTGTCCCCAGCAATAGGCCCACGCCCACGTCGATTTCACGGTGGGGGAGAAGCGCAACTGGTTGCGGACGCGGGGGCTGAAGATTTTCCGCTGGTGGGCTGGGTCGAGCGTGGTGGTTACGACGCACAGGGACACGGCACCTCGGTGCCGAAGTTTCACATCACCTGGGGCCACCGCGCCGGCGTTGGTCGAGATATTTGCGCGTCAGGTGCGGGGTGCCGGCCGACTGTACGATTTGCGCACCGGCATCAGGTTGACAGCTTGATTGTGGAAGGGTGATGCGGTGACCGGGCGTTCGGGGCACCGAATTAGACGGTTCTACGGTCGCGAAGGAGGGCTGGCGCGCGCGCTGCTCGCCTGGGTTGGGAAAGTGAACGCTGTGTTTGGGGCGAGAGAGGTGTGAGGTGGCAAGAACCGCTTGCGCGACAAGATCCTTGGGGCGCGGGGCAGTATTGAGGGCCCGCGGTATCGCATACCCGGCTCCACCGGTCACGATGAACACCAACAACGCCTAGACGCCATCACCATGAACACCACCGAGTCAGCATGAACACCAACTACGGCCATTCATCTTCACCGAAAGCGCCACTCCCATAATCATATTGAACGCCCGGCAACCGTTGAGCGGAGGAAACGACGTGGTCGCAAGTGATCAGTCTGCATACCTGGAGAAACGACAACTGAAGACCGGTAGCGCCGGCTGGTTGCTACTGGCGGGGCTGGGTATCAGTTACGTCGTCTCGGGTGACTATTCGGGCTGGAACTTCGGCCTGGCCCGCGGCGGCTTCGGCGGATTGTTGATTGCGGCCGGGGTGATCGCCGCCATGTATCTAGCTTTAGTCCTGGGCATCGCCGAGCTGTCGTCGGCCCTGCCGGCCGCGGGCGGAGGGTATACGTTCGCCCGGCGCGCGCTAGGGCCGTGGGGCGGGTTCACGACGGGTACCGCGTTATTGATCGAGTATTCGATCGCACCGGCCGCAATCGCCACGTTCATCGGCGCATATGTGCAATCACTCGGGCTCTTCGGTATTCGAAACGGCTGGTGGGTGCGCGCGAACTGGCCCGCCCCTACCGGACCTCCGGGGGGAATCCTCACGACGGGCTTCGCATTAGTAGTGGCCGCATTGGCATTCATTGCCACATTCCTGGTCGACAGCGTGGCCGCCATATGTTGTTTGGCCGTATTTTGTGCGTTCCTGCTCTACTTCGGTTTGTACAGCCGGCACCGATTGGTCGCTAACGCTCCAGACGAAGAACTGGCCGGGTTATGACCTACCGGCAGACCGTTTCGGGTACCACCTACACCTTTGACGGCCTCGTCGAGGTGATGGCGAAGGCGACACCACTGCGCTCCGGCGACCAGCTCGCCGGTTGCGCCGCCGAGCACGACGCCGAACGTGCCGCGGCGGCATGGGTACTGGCCGATCTGCCGCTAACGACCTTCCTCAACGACATGGTGGTGCCCTACGAAACCGACGAAGTCACCAGACTGATCATCGACAGCCATGACCGCGAGGCGTTCAGCTCGATCGCCCACCTGACGGTAGGCGGTCTGCGTGACTGGCTGCTGGATGCGGCGGCCCGTGACGACAGCGCGACGCGCATCGCCGCGATCGCCCACGGTCTGACACCGGAAATGGCCGCCGCGGTGTCAAAGATCATGCGCAATCAGGACTTGATTCTGGTGGCTGCCGCGAGCACCGCGACCGCGGCGTTTCGTACCACCATCGGGTTGCCGGGCCGGCTCGCCACCCGGCTGCAGCCCAACCACCCGACCGATGACCCGCGTGGAATTGCCGCAGGGATGCTCGATGGCTTGCTGATGGGGTGCGGCGACGCGGTGGTTGGTATCAATCCGGCGACCGACTCGCCACAGGCGACGGCGGATTTGCTCTATCTCCTGGACGACATCCGGCAACGTTTTGATATCCCCATGCAATCGTGCGTGCTGTGCCACGTGACAACCACCATGGAGCTGATCGATAAGGGTGTGCCTGTTGATCTCGTGTTCCAGTCGATCGCGGGCACCGAAGGCGCTAATTCAAGCTTTGGCGTGACCATCCCAATGTTGTTGGAAGCCAACGGAATCGCCCGGTCGCTACAGCGTGGCACCGTCGGCAATAACGTCATGTACCTCGAGACGGGACAGGGTTCGGCCCTATCGGCGGGAGCGCACCTCGGCACCGGAGGCAAGCCCGTGGACCAACAGACATTGGAGACGCGGGCCTACGGGGTAGCCCGGGCACTGCAGCCACTGTTGATCAACACCGTGGTCGGATTCATTGGGCCCGAATACCTTTACGACGGTAAACAGATCATCCGCGCCGGCCTCGAAGACCACTTCTGCGGGAAACTGCTCGGCCTACCCATGGGTGTCGACGTCTGCTACACCAACCACGCCGAAGCCGACCAGGACGACATGGACACGCTGCTCACCCTGCTAGGCGTGGCGGGCGCCGCCTTCGTCATCGCCGTCCCCGGCGCCGACGACATCATGCTTGGCTATCAGAGCCTGTCGTTTCACGACCCGTTGTACGTGCGGCAGGTACTGGGGCTGCGTCCGGCACCGGAATTCGAAGCTTGGCTGGCCGCTCTGGGCATGGTCGACGCCAACGGCCGCGTGCTGCCCGTCGATCTCGCGACCTCGCCATTGCGCGCATTGGCAGCTCGCTGATGAACACTCCAGACTCGCGACCTACAGACGACGCTTGGGCGCTGTGGCGGCAAGCCACCCAGGCACGCATCGGGCTTGGGCGTGTGGGCAACTCGCTGCCCACTCGGCGGGTCCTGGAATTCCAGGCCGCGCACGCCGCTGCGCGCGACGCCGTGCATGACCCGCTCGACGTCGACACCCTCACCGAGCAGATCCGCGGTCTAGGCAGTGGCGCGCCACTACACGTGCAGAGCAAAGCCGCGTCACGTAGTGAGTATCTTCGCCGTCCCGACCTCGGCCGCAGTCCCGCAGACCTGTCGGTACTGCCAAAGACCAACGCAGACATCGGCATCGTGCTCGCCGACGGCCTCTCGCCCCGCGCGCTGCGTGATCACGCCGCCGGATTGGCCGAAGCGCTGGTGCGCGAATTCGACAACCGTTACCGCATCGCGCCGCCCGTGATCGCAACCCAGGCTCGCGTCGCCCTCGGCGACCACATTGGTCACGCGTTAGGCGTACAAACACTGCTCGTGATCATCGGGGAACGCCCTGGACTATCAGTTGCCGACAGTCTCGGCATCTATCTGACCCAGCGGCCATCGCCAGGGCTCACCGACGCGGACCGCAACTGCATCTCCAACATCCACCCTCCCGACGGTCTTGATTACAAAACGGCTGCGGCCACCACCGCGGTGCTCGTCGCCGGAGCCCGCAGGCTGGGCCGCTCCGGTGTCACCCTGAAAGACACTTCGCGCACCGAGCTGTCCGCGGGTGACGCACTAAGCATCGAATGACTCCGGGGAGCCGTCTCTTGGGACGCCGACCTGGACGGCGCCGTCGGCATGTGGGGCAAGCTGTGTTGTGCCAGCACGCCGTGTTGCGCCTCGCTGGTGCGCTGATTTCGATTCTGGCCCAACCGTTTCCAGATCACCGTATCCACGACATGGGCGACGCCGCGACTACGGCGCACGGTGTGCTGGTCAGCGACTCCAGCGAAGACAAGGTGTTGGCGATCGTCACCACCGACACCGACATCACCGTCCAGTCGTCGCCGTGCGCTACGCTCACCACTTGCCGATCGAGACCGCCACCACCGCTGGCAAGCAGCCGTTGGGCATCGGCCATCCCGGTATGCCGCTGCGCGAGAATTATCCAATCGCCAAGCAAAGAACAAGCCATTCCTGCACGGCGAGATCGCCCGCCATCAATCAACTTCGCAGACAACAACTGGCCCGAGGCCGCCCGTACACCACGGGCTCATATACCACCGGCAAGCCATGCGCAAATGTGCAGTAGCGAACAAGTCATCACAACTGTACCCCGACGGCACTATTGAACTGATCGCCTAAGTGCTGCGCCGACATAACCGAGCCCATGTTGGTCAACCGGCCACAATAGAGGCGCCAGCTGTGCGCGATGACCTCGGAACACCAGTGCCGCACCGAGACCGCTGACCGGCTAGGTCGGCCTGCTGGCGGTCCGCCAATGCCCCACCACCTCTGGATAGCCGGGTGCATGCGCTGGCAAAGAAGTTCGACCGTATGCTTGGACACGCGCACCGGTAGCTAAGGCAAAGAGCTAAGGAGGCAATGGCTCCGTGGACCCCAAGTGGCGTCGCAGAGATCGGCGTATGGAGTTGCGTACGACGGCTGAGGAGCGTGAGTTGATCGACCGCGCCGTGACCGCCAGTGGGACCGATCTGACAAATTTCGTCATCACTCACGCATCCGAAGCTGCTCGGCGTCTGCTTGCCGACCGAGACCACTTTCAGCTCGATGCAGCGGCTGCCAAGGAGTGGGAGGACGTTAACGCCCTGCCCGCCCGCGAGTTGGCGGATCTGTCTAAACATCGCCGCCCAGCACCGAGAGCAACTAGTGGAGGCCGGTCATCGAGTGTGCCGGCAGACATAGATCTGCAATAGGGCAGCGCCGCGGCCATCGAACCGGTCGGTAAACCTGGGCCGCCGTGGAAGCGGGAAAATGGGGCCACGGCCTTCCGGGACGAGACACCGAATCTAAAGCCTGACTTTGCCATTTTGAGCTCAACATTCGATACGATCCCGCCGCAAAATCGTCGCACCAATTCGAATCGCTGAATTCGGCCTAAGAAACTACATCCTTGTAACAATCCTCTGGGTAATAATAAGACTCTGAGGGATCGTGATTTGGGTACCAGACCTGCGCAAAAAAGGGATTCTTCGTAGCAATCTCGTCGTAGTTCCATGGGGGTGGCAGGCACTGCGGGCACCAGTGGCCCGCCTTAATGATCGTGTAAGGCTTCGCGGCGAACGCGTGATCGAACGCACAACGCCAGCCGAGCGTCTCGTACAAGTCACCGCTCCATGATAAAGACATACACTCACCGCCTCGAAATGCCGCGGCGTCTTGGAGATCGTTTAGTTCAAGCTCGGTCTTGGTTTCGTCATAGCCGTGATTCAATTGCTCGAACGGCGCATCGTGACGCATTTCTGGCATATCCTCATCCCAATCAGGGATACTCTCAAATCTCTCGTAGGATCCATAGAATGCGGACATGCGCATCTCGTTATGCGCCTCATACCAGCCTAGTGTGCCATCCGGATGCCGCGCAAGGGCGTCGAGCCGCTTGCGAGCGGTTTTCTCCGCGAATTTCTGGAAAGTAGGGGAAATCTTATTCAACGTGGCGACAACCTTCAATGACCGGGGTAACGCGCTTTTCACCATGTCCCAATAATCGTCCATTGAATCGCCCCAATTGTGGATGTATTCGTTGAGCAGTGCGGAATCGTCGAAGAATTGCATGTGGAAGTTACGTAGGGCAAACCATTTTCTCTCCATGATGTTCTTGTAATCCATGCCGAGCAATTCATACGCGATTTTCATGAAGTCGAGGAATACGACCCGGCAAGATGGTCCACCTGCCATGTTATAGACTCGTCGCCAGAAATCCGAGTCATCAGGGACGTCCAAGCAATTCACTAGGCCACGGCCGGCATCACGCATGGTGTTGTTTTCCATATAGCTGTTGATGGGTTGGTGGAACATGATCGGGTCTTCCGTGCGCAGGATGTCAGGAATCATGATGAATGTCTGACGCAACGATACCCAGCGCTTGATGTTGCTCTCGAGGACCGCCCATTCGCCTCGAACCTTTGTCGTAGCATAAAAGTCAAATATCGACGGCTTCAGCGGATCGCCCACCCGGCCACGCTGGATTGGCGGCAGTCGGTCGCCGGTCGCAGCGACCGTTCCCGTGTACACCAATCGAATGTTCTCGGCGCCATTTGGTTCCGCTTCGATTGCTCGCACGATATTTTCGATCGCGGTGGTATTCACGGCCTTAGCTTGCGCGGGATGCCGATCCGCCTCGGGAGGAATGATGGCCATGGTACAGAGAACCCAATCAACACCACGAATCGCCTGGACCACGTCGTCGTAGATGGTCGCGTCCCCCCAGACGATCTTGAACGAATTTCGAAGGTCCTCGCGAATACGCCTATCCTTGCATGATATGATTCCGCTGGACTTCAAATATTTTCTAAAGATTTTCTTGCTCTTTTTTGACGGGCGAAGCAATAGCACGATGTCGTACTTTCGCTCGCCGTTGTCGTTTTTGCGGCTCCACAATTCCTGGAAAGCCGCAAATCCCATGGAGCCTGACGCCCCCAGCAACAATACTTTTTCTTTTCGCATTTGTTTCCTATTCATTTTACGATTTCGGTTGTAGCGTGTAGTTTCTCTTCGGTATGGACGAGGAATTTGTTGTCGTCAGAATGTCCTCCAACCTGCTGATTCTCGTCGCCACGAGCGCCTAGCGTACCGCGCAGAGGATTACTGACGACTTCAGTAGGTGGAGTTTCCCGCGGCGCGCCCCTCCACCGGAGGGAGGATTGTAGACGGAGGGTCAAAATGGCAGCACCGCGCCGGACCTACTCGGTCGCGGCTTCACTGCCACCACGCCGCTCCGGAAGTGGCCGCGGATCTGACGCCCCGCCCGCATGGCTCACCGGCGAAGGGCTGCGACGCTGAGCTATTGGCCCCATCAGCACCATTGCCCATCAGCGGACTGCCAGTCTCGGCCTCGTCGCATCGAGGACAACAAGCACATCCATGTCCTTCAGCTAAACCTTCACGGTTCGACCCCGTAGAGATTCGCTCTAGTCGAGCAAATTCGACCATGCAACCAACACCAGCGCCACCTCCTTGGCCAACATGGCATGCAACTGCGATGAAAGTTCTTGACGATCCGTAATGCGGATGGTTAGAATCCGATGTATGAATCTTGGCTACGTGTTACGTCGCCTGCAAAGGTGCGACCAAACGCAGTGCGCGCAGCAGCAGGGGTTGTTGCCGCCGCATACGCATTGGTGGGCCCCGCGACAACATGAACGCCATCATGTTGCGTAGTGATGCGATGTCGGTGGCGACTGCACGCAAACGACTCTCGAAGCGGGGCATTGTCGCCAACGCCGCAGCCGGCCACAAGCACGAAGGTGATGTGACCGGCTTGCGTTCGACCACCGGTCTGGCAACAGAAGCAAGTCTTTGCCGAATCGGCAAGCTTGAAGTCGCGCACGCCATCATCAATGACTTTGCGGACAACAGCCCAGAAATGGCCGTCCATCACGGCAAACAGGTATGGCCAACGGCTCGTCGGTTAGACGATGAGATCGGACCGAAGCAACTTCCTGCGAATCTCAATTGTGCGGAGCGGCTGTGTCAATCGCGAGGACTGAGGTGAGGCAAATGACTACACCCCCCCCCCCCTCAACCGGGCGGCTGGAGATCGACTTCTCGGTCTACAACCCATTTGACCCTGAATTCATCAGGCATCCGTTCCCGGTCATCAACCGGATGCGTGAGGAGTATCCGGTCGCCTTCCACAAGGGTCTCAACGCTTGGTTGATATCAGGGCATGACCTGGAGGCCCGCGTGATGCGCAGTGCCCAGTTCAGTACACGATATGCGGATTGGAAGCACGCACCACCGTCACCTCCCGAAGATCAGTGGACCCTGTTCGACAGGTGCCTTGCGAAGTCAATGCTCAGTGTTGGGCAGGCCGAGCACATGCGACTTCGGCGGTTGACCGCGCCCGCGTTCTCGCGACGAGTCATGGACAAGATCGAGGACAACATCCGCTGCACCGTGGTCGGGGTCTTCAACGAGATCGAGGACCCGCGGCTGTTCAACGTCGCAACCGAAATAGCCGCCAAAGTGCCGATTCGTTCGATTGCGCAGATGATCGGGGTGCCGCACGAGGCTGACGAACTGTTCGAAGATGGGCTCGGGCGAAACCTCGTGCGTGCAATCGACCCGATGTATGCGGCCGAGCGCGATACCTACGTCAGAGGCAGTTTGCCGGGTCTGCAGTATCTCCTCGATACCATCGCCGATCGCCGTCGTTCTGACGATCCCGGTGACGATTTTATCGGCACCCTGGTCTCCACCGTGATCGACGATGAACGCCTCTCCGACATGGAGATCCTGTCGGTGATTTGGGCACTTGTGGTTGCTGGCGCCGATACGGCGGTGGACTTGCACACTCTGGCGATCCGCGCTCTGCTGCTGCACCCCGATCAGCGAAGGTTGCTGCGCGAGCAGCCCGAGTTGATGGGGGCGGCCATCTTGGAGGTGTTGCGTTGGTCCGCGCATCCCAAGTTGGGGTCCATTCCCCGGTTCCCATTGGAGGACATCGAACTCGGGGGGCAGGTGTTGGAGAAAGGATCTTTCGTAATGATGTTGGCCGCGGCTGCGTGGCTGGATCCGGCGAAATGGCCGGAGCCGCAGCGGTTCGACATCACCCGGAATCATTCGGGAAACATCATTTTCGGCGCCGGCCCACACATGTGTCTCGGGCTCAACCTGGCACAAGCGCAGGCCAAACTCATGATCGAGGAATTTGAGCGGCGCTTCGGCGGGACCGCCGAACTTGTCGGCGAAATCGAATACGATCCCGGGCACATCAACGCCCGACGCATCACCAAGATGATGGTGGCCACGGCCGCATCCTGAAGGAGGCAACACTAATGTGGCGTATCGAGGTCGATACCAACCGGTGCATGGGGACCCGGGCCTGCGTGCACGCAATCCCCGGACTGTTCGACATCGGCCACGACGGGGTGGCCCACGTCATCGGCGTGGCTAACGGCGACGATGAACTGGTCCGTGACGTAGTCGCGGAATGCCCGACCGCCGCTTTGCGGTTGATGCAAACCGTGTTGGTCCGAAAATGATGGGCGATTTTCGCGGTTCCCCGGGTCGGTACGTGTTGGCCACTTGAGGATCCCCCGCCGGGCGGCTAAGTGCTAAGCAGGACTGACCGAGCGGAACGATCCGGCAAATGAATCGCTTAAGTAATTGAGTAAGGAGAGCGCGAGGTGTTGCAAGGAATTGCTCGACTCGCCATTGCCGCGCCCCGCAGGGTAATCGGTGCGGCATTGCTTATTATGTTCGGCGCCGGAGTTTTCGGCTTCCAGTCGATCGATGCCCTGTTGGCAGGTGGCTACCAAGATCCGTCATCGCCCTCTTCGCAGGCTCAGCGGCTGCTGGCGGAAAAGTTCAACTACGGCGACATGGAGATGATTGTCGCGGTAACCTGCGACACGGGGGTCCAATCCGACTCCGCCCGGACCGTCGCCGCCGATATCGTCACGCAGCTGAAGGCATCGCCGGATGTTACCCGGGTGGACTCGGCCTGGACCGATTCGCCGCCGCTAACGCAGGATCTGACCAGCAGGGACGGTAAGACAGGGTTGATCGTCGCCGGTGTTACCGGCGGCGAATCGGGGGCTCCGAAGAGGGCCCAAGCGCTGGCGGATCGGCTGGTGCGCGACCGCGGCGGTGTCATTGTGAGGGCGGGTGGCGAGGCCATTATCGCCGCACAGAGCGATAAACAACTGCACAAAGACCTGCTGATCACGGAATCCATCGCGATTCCCTTGAGTTTCGTTGCGCTGGTGTGGGTATTCGGTGGCCTGGTTGCTTCGGCTATACCGTTGGCTATCAGCGGCTTCACGACAGTTGGCACGTTGGCGGCGTTGCGAGCGATTACCTTCGCAGCCGATGTATCGATCTTCGCGCTCAACATCGCGATGGCCCTGAGTTTGGCGCTGGCCATTGATTACACCCTGCTGATCATCAGCCGATACCGCGACGAACGCGCCGAGGGCGTGGACCGCGACCATGCACTAATTCGCACGATGGCCTCGGCTGGGCGGACCGTGCTCTTTTCGGCAACGACCGTCGGGCTGTCGCTGGCCACGCTGGTGGTGTTTCCGATGTACTTTCTGAAGTCGTTTGCATACGCCGGCGTCGCCGTGGTCTTGTTGGGGGCCGTCGCGGCGGTGGTGATCACCCCCGCTGCGATCGTTGTACTCGGTGATCGGCTGAACTCAATGGACCTGCGGCAGCTGGTCGGCCGGCTGCGTGGACGGCCCGGGCCGGTGCCGCGTCCGGTTGAAGAGAGCATCTTGTACCGCTCGACGAAAGCCATAATGCGACGGCCAATTCCGTTCGCCGTTGCGGTCACCGCATTGCTACTGGTGTTGGGCGCGCCTTTCCTTGGGGCGAAATGGGGCTTCCCGGACGAGCGGGTGCTGCCGCAGTCGACCTCGGCGCGCCAGGTAGGCGACATGATGCGCTCCGATTTTGACTACAACGTGTATCGAAAGGTGACCATGGTGATCCCCGATACAAGAGGGGTGACACCTAACGACTTGAACCGCTATGCCGCGCAGCTCTCGCAGGTGCCAGACGTTTTGTCGGTGATAGCACCTGGCGGGATCTTCATTAGCGGGTCGCTGGTCGCGCCACCTCCGGCGTTCGCCAAGATCAACGACGGTAGTGCGATCCTTAGTGCAAGCAGCGCGGCACCGCTATTCTCCGCGGCATCACAAGAGCAGTTGGATCGCATGCACGCCGTGCCAGGTCCTGGTGGCCGTATTGTGCAATTCACTGGCACGGCGGAGATTAATCGCGACAGCGTGCAGGCCATCACATCGCGCATACCGCTTGTCCTGTGCCTCATCGGGGCAATTATGTACGTGCTGCTGTTCTTGCTAACCGGCAGTGTGGTGCTGCCACTGAAAGCTTTGGTGCTGAATGTGTTATCAGTGACCGCTGCTTTCGGCGCGCTGGTGTGGATCTTCCAGGACGGCCACCTCGCTGCATTGGGTACCACGCCCAACGGCACCCTGGTGGTCACCACTCCGGTGCTGTTGTTCTGCATGGCGTTTGGGCTGTCAATGGACTACGAGGTGTTCTTGGTATCGCGGATCCGCGAGTACTGGCTGGCCAGCAGCCAAACCCCGGAGGATAACGATGAGGCTGTCGCGCTTGGCCTGGCCCGCTCCGGCCGGGTTGTGACCGCCGCCGCGCTGCTGATGGCAATCCCGTTCGCCACCCAAATACCGGCGCAGATGTCGTCCCTGAGAATGTACGGTCTCGGTCTTACCCTGGCTGTCGTGATGGACGCCACACTGGTACGCATGGTGCTGTTGCCAGCGTTCATGCGAGTAATGGGTCGCGCCAACTGGTGGGCCCCTAAACCGCTGGCCAGGTTGCACGCACGGATCGGCATCGCCGAAGGAGGAGACGTCCAGTGAGGCCAGCCTCGAACTGCCGAGGGTTAAGGCCGGGGCCCTGCTGCCATCCTCGGTGGGGAGGCCGCGCGATCCGCTCCAAGGTTGGACTCGCATGGACGCAGCCCTGACCGACACGCTCAGTATCGAGCAGGCAACGGTTGACGTCACGGCCTTTGGCCTGCAGCTTGTCGAGATGGACCAGGCGACGGTGGCAGCGCAGATGGTCACGGGAGTTAACCGGCTCTACCGAGTTAGCTGGGGCGTAGTTGCTTGGTTCTGAGTGGCGCCTGCCGTGATTGCGGGTGCAGTCCACCGTACCCGGCGGCGTTCGTTGTCGGGGGTGCGGAAGTCATATATCCGATTGTTTCGTGAAGCCGAACTGAATTTTATTCCGTTCGCACCCTTTGTCAGTTCGGCTTGGAGTACGACCGGGTCGGTGGGAGGTGAGCCCGTCGTAATGGTCCAGTCGTTATGCGACTTCGTTGCCCGGTCTTCGGGCAGGAAGAATGAGCAACGACATGGCATCGAACAAGCGTCGGCGGCGCCGCCATCCGCCCCGCCGGTGCCGCCGGCCCCGCGTTGGCTGCCGTGGCCGCTGGTTCTGCCGGCGCTGGTGGTGGCGCCGTCGTCGTCGCCGACCCCACCAGCACCGCCAGCGGCGTACGGTGCGCCCGGCTCACGACCCTGGTTCCGCTATGGCAGTATGACGCGATGGACGCATCCGGATTGCCCACATGGCTATTTCTGGTTGTTGCAGCGGTCGTCGCGATTTCAATCGCGGCCGGCACGATATTGGTGGCGAATCGCGTCACGCCGGAAATCAGCAAAGAACACAACGCGATGATGTCCCCGTTCCTCACAGTCGTCGGGCTTGTCTATGGCTCTCTCCTTGGGTTTACCGTGGCCGTCGGCTGGCAGCAGTTCTACGCCGCCCACGCTGTGGTTGCCAACGAGGCGGCCACGGTGGCGACGATGTACCGGCAGACCGTCGCCATGCCAGAACCGGAACAGACACAAGTGAGGCAGTTGTTGCGACAGTACGCGAGGGCGGTGGTGGCTCCCGAATGGGATCTCCAAAGTAGCGGCGGTACCAGCGACAGCGCGCGAGCTGCGATCACAGGGATGTACCGCGTCATTGGTAGTCAGCCGCCTAGCGCCGCGCCGGAGCCGATCAATCAGGCATTTCTAAACCAGCTAAGTGGGTTGGCGACGGACCGCAGCATACGTATTACCGATGCCAAGCCCCGGATACCCCCACTGCTGTGGACGGTACTGATATTCGGTGGGATCACACTGGTAGCGCTCACGGGTTTCCTGCGCATGGGCAGCACCCTCGGTCACACGGTTGTGTCCGGCACGATCGCTGTCCTACTCAGCCAGATGCTGTGCATCATCTTCTTGCTCGACCATTCTTTTGGGACTCACCGGGCGATCACGCCCGAGTCGTTTGAGCGATCACTCGCTGAGTTTGATGCGGTTGACCGGGGGACGTAGTCCACCACACAGGGTCCTGGTCTGAAAATAACCGGATGAGTTGCGGCTCTCGTTGTGATTTCGTGTTTGTCGTGTACCCGGCCGTGTGGGTGCTCAGGCGGCTTGGATCAGGTCGAAGAGGGAGGACGGTGAATCCGAGCGGTTGGCTTGACGAGACGATGCGGTGCATGGCGCGTTCAGGATCCAGTCGTGCGAAGTCGTCACCGCCGAGATCGGCGTAGTCAACGTCGTCGGTGAGCGTGTGCCATACCGCGATCGGGATCGAGTGTTGGATGGCGACAATGGCTTTCTTTTACCCAGTCGGGGTGTTGGGCGCTGATATCGGGCCCGAGGTGGGCGGGTGTGTTTGGTGCGGCCGGTGTCAATGCCTACACCGGACTAACTGCCATCAGCAACGACGCCCCGACGGCCCCACCTGACCCCGCTGACATGTCGGCGGGACCGCCGATTCGGAGGTCGTCCGACAACATCCAATCCACAAGCCCTAACAATTCGTTATCACTGTAGTCCGCCACACTTGACAACGGTCGGCGTTGTCGTTGGCGACATTGCCAAAGTTCGTATCGGCAAGCAATATATCCTCTGCCGATCTCTTCGAAACTTAGCCCGCTTGAGCTTGTTTACCTATCCCGGGCGCACCCGCACTTCGAGAATCTCCCGAACAGAGGCCGTCACGGAGGGGATAACACGATCAACCCATGAAAATCACCGGCACAGTCGTCAAACTCAGCATCTTCTTGCTGGTGCTGCTGCTCTTTAGCGTGATGATCATCATCGTGTTCGGTCAGCTCCGTTTCGACCCCACCAATGGCTATTCTGCCGAGTTCAGCAACGTCAGCGGGCTGCGCAACGGGCAGTTCGTCCGCGCCTCAGGGGTGGAGATCGGCAAGGTCAAAAACGTCAAGCTGGTCGACGGCGGCAAACGGGTGCGGGTGGATTTCGACGTCGACCGCTCGGCGCCGCTGTATCAGTCGACGACCGCGCAGATCCGTTACCTGGATCTGATCGGCAATCGCTACCTGGAGCTCAAGCGCGGCACCGGCGACGGCTCTGACAAGATCTTGCCGCCCGGAGGATTCATCCCGCTGTCGCGTACGTCGCCGGCGCTGGACCTTGATGCGCTGATTGGTGGTTTTAAGCCGCTGTTTCGGGCGCTGGACCCGGACAAGATCAACACCATCACCTCGGCGTTGATCACTGTGTTTCAGGGTGAGGGCGGCACCATCAACGACATTCTCGATCAAACCGCGCAGCTGACCTCGCAGATCGCCGAGCGTGATCAGGCGATCGGCGAGGTGGTCAAGAACCTCAACATCGTCCTGGACACCACGGTTCGGCACCGCAGGGATTTCGATCAGACGGTCAACAACCTCGAGATTCTGGTCACCGGGCTGCGCAACCACGACGACTCGCTTGCTGGCGGGACCGCGCGCGTCAGCAATGCCGCCGGAACGGTGGCCGATCTGCTGGGCGAAAACCGCTCTCTGCTGCACAAGACCATCAATTATCTGGACGCCGTTCAGCAGCCGCTGATCGATCACCGGCAGGAGCTCAACGATTACCTCCACAAGCTGCCGACCGCATTGAACATGATCGGGCGCGCCATCGGCTCGTATGGAGACTTCGTGAACTTCTACGCCTGCGACATCAGCCTCAGGATCAACGGGCTGCAGCCTGGTGGCCCGGTCCGCACGGTCCGGCTTTTCACGCAGCCGACGGGTAGGTGCACGCCGCAATGAGAACGCTGGAACCGCCGAATCCGCTGCGAATCGGGCTCATGGGCATCATGGTGACGCTGCTGGTCATCGGTGCGGGCCAAAGCTTTACCAGTATGTGGGCAAGATCGGCAGCATCGAGCCGGCGGGCGACAAGGTGAACGTCACCGCCGGTCTCATGACGCCTGAATCGTTGGCTGAATTGATGGGGGGTCCCGACATCGAACCCGTTCAATCGACCCTGCAGACTCCGCCTGGACCGCCGAACGCTTACGACGAGTATCCGGTGCTGCCACCCATCGGCTTGCCGGCGCAAGTGCCGATACCGCCACCGCCGGTCCCGGGCGTGGTTCTGGACCCCGCCCGCTCCCTCGCCCGCTCCAGGGCCGGCGCCCGCGCCCCCGTCGGCGCGCCGCTGCCCGCAGAGGCGGGAGCGGGCCAGTGAACGCGCTCAATGTAGTACGGTGGCGCGGCTGGCAGGCACTGGTGTTGCTGGTGGTCGCGATGGTGCTGAGTTCGTGTGGCTGGCGCGGCATCTCCAACGTGTCTATCCCGGGCGGCCCCGGCAGCGCTAAGGGGTCCTACATCCTCTACGCACAGGTGCCCGACACCCTGGGAATCAACGTCAACAGCAAGGTGATGGTTGCCGACGTGACGGTGGGCTCGATACGCAAGATCGAGCTGAGGAACTGGGTGGCAACACTGACACTCGGCATCGACAAGGGCGTCAAGCTAAGGAAGGGTACCCTCGCCAAGATCGGACAGACCAGCCTGCTGGGTTCGCAGCACGTGGAGCTGCACTCACCAGATAAGGGGGAACTGCTCAAGAACGGTGACACGATACCGCTGAAGGATTCGTCTGCGTTTCCCAATACCGAGCAGACACTGGCCAGCCTGTCGCTGATCATCCGCGGTGGCGGCATCCCCAACCTGGAGGTGCTGCAAAACGAGGTCTACAACATCTTCCACGGGCGGGCCGACCAGATCCGGGCCTTCCTGGCAAAGCTGGACACCTTCACCCGACAGCTCAACGAGCAACGCGACGACATCACCCACGCCATCGACTCCACCAACCGGCTGCTGGTTTACGTGGGCCAACGCGCGGACGTCCTGGATCGGGTGTTGACCGACTTTCCGCCGCTGATCAAGCATTTCGCCGACACCCAAAACCTGCTCATCAACGCCGTTGACGCGGTGGGAGGGCTCAGCCAGCAAGCCGGTCAATACCTGTCGGAGGCACGCAGCGGCCTCCATACCGACCTGCAGTCTCTGCAATGCCCGTTGCGCGAGCTCGGCCGCGCATCGCCGTACCTGCTCGGAGCGCTGAAGCTCATGCTCACCATCCCGTTCGACATGGAGGCCATTCCGAAGCTATTCCGCGGCGACTACGCGAATGTGTCGGCGACGCTCGACGTGACCTACAGTGCCATGGACAACGCACTGCTCACCGGCACCGGATTTTCCGGAGCGCTGCGCGCGCTTGAACAGTCGTTCGGCCGCGATCCCGAGACGATGATCCCCGACGTCCGCTACACGCCGAACCCGAACGACGCTCCCGGCGGACCGCTGGTGGAAAGGGCGGATAGGCAATGCTGACTCCCTTCACCAGGCCCGTAGGTCACTGGCGATGGCGCTCTGCTCAATTCTGCTGTCCGTCCTTGCTTCCATCGCTGAAATCGGTGGCGCCTGGCTAGTGCGGCTAGGGGTATGTGAGCATCCCAAACAGGCGTACACCCCAACCCGCGCAACCCGGGTCGAAAACGAAACATCGACAACAAACAACCCCAAACACTCACCATTCAACAAACCAACTACACAACCACCAGCAACACGACCATTGAATGAAAATGCCCTTACATCCGCATCAATAAGGCCCCAATTCAGCAAATGCATATAAGCATAGAACGAAACCCGGTAAGCCAATCCCGAAATCCAGGACGTCGCGGGGACGCTGGGATCTCCCTCTTGCTAGCATCACCTACATTTGTTGAGCGCCAGGAGAATCGGTGAGTACCAACCCATTTGATGATGACAACGGCACATTCTTCGTCTTGGTTAATGACGAGGAGCAGCACAGCCTGTGGCCATCCTTCGCCGAGATTCCAGCGGGCTGGCGGGTCGTTTACGGTGAGGCTTCCCGCGCTGCGTGTCTGGACTATGTCGAACAGAATTGGACCGACATACGACCGAAGAGCCTTCGCGACAGGCTGGCGCAGGGACAAGCCTTCGATGCATGAGCCCGCCGCCGGCAAGCGCGAAATGGAGCAGGATGTCTGTGCGCTTCCCCTGACCCAGGGACAACTGGACATATGGCTTGCGCAGGAAACAGGTCACTCCGGTATCGAGTGGCAGCTTGCCTATTTCGTGAAAATCGAAGGCCCAGTCAAGCCTGATTTGCTCGAACAGGCGATCCGCCAAGCAATACAAGAGGCTGAGCCAACCAGGGCCGCCTTCTTCGAGGTGGATGGCCAGGTCTTCCAAAGGGCAATCGACGACCCGGATATCGAGCTGGTCCGCTATGACTTGACCGGTTCGCACGATCCAATGCAAGAGGCCTATAGAATGGCATCATTGATTCAACACACGCCGATGCCATTGACCGGACCGCTGTTAAAATTTACATTATTCCGGACGCGGCTAGATGAGTTCTACGTGTTCACCTGTTGTCATCACATAGTCACAGACGGATTCGGCATTGCGTTAGTAACTCGTCGGATTGCAACCATCTACTCAGCGATGGTTTCCGGTGAAGCAATTCCGCCAGCGTTCTTCGGCTCACTACAGGACCTAATCAGTTGCGAATTAGATTACAAAAATTCTTCCGATTACTTGGAAGATCGCGCCTATTGGAGCAAAAACCTCCCTCAGGAAAGCGGAGAGCATTACCAGTGGCCCGAGACCGCGCACGAGCGTGATCCGCAGTGGCCTTCCGCGCCGGTCCAACTCGACGCTTCCGTCATCGACCGGATCAAGGGCCTGTCGAAAGCTTTGGGTATCCGTCGATCATCGGTGATCACGGCGGCGTGCGCGCTTCTGGTTCGTGGGCTGTGCGATGAGAGCTCAGAGGTGGTGCTCAACTTCCCGGTCAGCAGGCGAGTACGTCCAGAGTCAAAGACAATTCCCGGGATGATCGCCGGGGTGGTGCCACTGATGTTGACGGTGTCGCCGGAAACGTCGGTCGCCGATTTCAGCGAACATGTCGACACACGAATACGGGAAGCGGTGCGGCATCAGCGGTTTCCAGTACGGATTCTCGAGGCCGATAGCACATCTCGTCGTTCGGGCCAGACAGCAAATCGGGTAGTTGTCAATTTCATCCCGTCCAGACTTTCCCTTAATCTCGCTGGCGTTCCGGCCAGGGCGTCATTTGCCACTTTCGGCCCGGTGGGCCACTTTGGGCTGTATTTCCTGGGAGCGGGCGACCAGCTTTCTCTCATCACGGCGGGCAGTGGGCGACCATTTTCGGGTTTCGACGTCACCGAATTAGCCGAGCGGTTGGGCCGAATACTGATGGCAATGGCCACCGATCCGGGACGCAGGCTGTCATCGATCGATCTACTGGACAGCGGCGAGCGGGCCAGCCTCGATGTGTGGGGGAACCGGGCAGTCTTGACCCCGCAGGCGACGACGTCGATGTCGATTCCGGCGGTTTTCGCCGAGCAAGTCGCCCGCGCCCCTGAAGCGGTGGCGCTGAGCTGCGGCGACAGCTCATGGACTTACCGAGAGATTGAGCACGTAGCGAACCGGCTGGCGCATTTGCTGGCTGCTCAGGGCGCGGGCCCGGGTGAGTGTGTGGCACTGTTGTTTTCCCGATCGGCTGAGGCAATCGTGGCGATCTGGGCGGTGCTCAAAACCGGGGCGGCGTACTTGCCCATCGACCCTGCCGCGCCGGCGGCCCGGATCGCGTTCATGGTTGCCGATGCTGCTCCGATCGCCGCCGTCAGCACGGCAGACCTGCGGTCGCAGCTGGACGACTGCGACCTGCCGGTAATCGATGTCGATGACCCACGGATTCCCACCTATCCATGCACGGGCCTGCCAACACCGGCCGCCGAAAATATCGCCTACATCATCTACACCTCGGGCACCACCGGCGTCCCCAAAGGGGTGGCCATCACTCATCGCAACGTGACCGAGCTTCTGCAGGCGCTGGACGCCGAGCTGGACATGACATCGGGACAGGTGTGGTCGCATTGTCATTCCCTGGCCTTTGACTTCTCAGTATGGGAGATCTTCGGTGCGCTGCTGCGCGGTGGGCGGCTGGTAGTAGTACCCGAGTGGGTGGCCCGCTCACCAGCAGAATTCCACGCCCTGCTGGTCGCCGAGCAAGTAACCATCTTGAGTCAGACTCCGTCGGCGTTCGGTGCGTTGCAAACCACCGTCTTGCTGGAGCCGGAGCTGCGCGAACAGCTCAAGCTTGAGGCCGTGGTGTTCGGCGGAGAAGCGCTTGAACCACAGCGTCTGGAGCCTTGGTTACATGGTCATCTGAGGCCACCCCGGATGGTCAATATGTACGGCATCACCGAAACGACGGTGCATGCGTCGTTTCGGGAGATCGTGAAGAGCGACATCGGCACCACTGTCAGCCCCATCGGGGTGCCGCTGTCGCATTTGACATTGTTCGTCCTGGATGTGTGGTTGCGGCCGATGCCGGTCGGTGTGGTCGGTGAGTTGTATGTGGCCGGCGGCGGGCTGGGTTGTGGGTATGCGCGTCGGACGAGTCTGACGGCGTCGCGGTATGTGGCCTGCCCATTCGGCGGTCTGGGTGCGCCGGGAACACGGATGTATCGCACCGGGGATCTGGCGTATTGGGGCGCCGATGGGCAGCTGCGGTATGTCGGGCGCATCGACGATCAGGTGAAAATCCGCGGATTTCGCATTGAGCTCGGCGACGTCCAGGCGGCTCTGGTCGGGGTGGACGGCGTGAATCAGGCGGCGGTGATTGCTAGGGAGGATAACCCCGGCGACAAACGCCTGGTGGGTTATGTGACCGGGATGGTGCAGCCACTAGAGGTGCGCGCGGCGTTGGCTGCCCGGTTGCCGGATTACATGGTGCCGGCGGTGGTTGTGGTGCTTGATGAGTTGCCGTTGACGGTTAGCGGCAAGGTTGATCGGCGGGCCTTGCCGGTGCCGGAGATTGATTCGGGGGTGGTTTATCGAGCGCCGCGTGATCGGCGTGAGCTGGTGTTGGCGGGGTTGTTTGCTGAGGTGTTGGGGTTGCCACGGGTGGGTATTGATGACGGGTTTTTCGATTTGGGTGGGGATTCGTTGTCGGCGACTCGGTTGGTCGCGCGGATACGCGTCGAGCTGGGGATCGAGATTGCATTGCGGGCAGTGTTCGAGGCACCGACGGTGGCGGGGCTGGCCGACTGGGTTTCGGCTCATGGTGGTGGGCGGGTGCGAGACGCGTTGACGGCCTGGGAACGTCCGGAACGGATTCCGTTGTCGTTTGCGCAGTCTCGGTTGTGGCTTCTGTATAAGTACGAGGGTCCGTCGGCGACGTACAACATTCCGTTGGCAGTGCGGTTGGCCGGTCATCTGCAGGTTGCGGCGTTGAGCGCCGCCATCGCTGATGTGGTGGCCCGTCATGAGAGCTTGCGGACGGTATTTACCGAGACCGATGGGATCCCCTGTCAACACATCTTGGCGCCCGAATCGGTCGATGTGGCGGTGGCAATCAGCGATGTGGCCAACTCCCAGGAGTTGGTGACGTTGTTGACCCACGCGGCCCAGCATCGCTTCGAGTTGGCCACCGAAATCCCGATTCGGGCGAACTTGGTGGCGGTCTCACCGGTTGAGCATGTGTTGATGTTGGTGGTGCATCACATCGCCGCTGATGGGGCTTCGTTGGTGCCGTTGGCCCGGGATGTGGCCGCGGCCTACGCGGCCCGCTGCGCCGGCCACGAACCGGGGTGGTCGCCGCTGCCGGTGCAGTACGCCGATTACACCCTGTGGCAACATGAATTCCTCGGCATCCCGGAAGACCCCGACAGTGTGTTGGCCCGGCAGTTCGCGTACTGGCGCGAAGAGTTGGCCGGGGTTCCTGAGGCTATCCGGTTGCCCTTTGACCGGCCCCGTCCGCCGCAGCGGTCCTTTGGTGGCGGAATGGTGTGGTTGACGATCGATCCTGGGCTGCGTGCCAGTATCGAGGTATTGGCCCGCGATACCGGCACGACGACTTCGATGGTGTTGCAGGCCGCGTTGGCGGTGCTGCTGCGCAAACTCGGCGCCGGTGATGATCTGACGATCGGCGGGCCAATTGCCGGACGCACCGATGTGGCCTTGGCCGATCTGGTCGGATTTTTGGTCAACACCTGGGTGCTACGGGTCGACACCGCGGGCAACCCGGGTTTCAGCGAGCTCCTCGATCAGGTCCGCGACAAGGCGCTAGGCGCCTATGAAAACCAGGACGCGCCCTTTGAGCGGTTGGTGGAATTACTCAATCCGGTGCGTTCGACCGCACACCATCCGCTGTTCCAGGTGTGTTTCGCCTTGCAGAACAACGCGTTGCCGACCCTGAATTTCCCCGGACTGGCCATCGACGCCCTTCCAGCACCCACCGGCACCGCCAAATTCGACCTGTTCTTCAACCTGAGCGACCTACCGGCAACCCCCGGAGCGCCCCAACCTCTGGCCGGTTACATCGAATACGCCACCGACCTGTTCAACCAGGACACCGTCGAGAAAATCGCCAACTACTACCTGCGGGTTCTCGAAACGGTGTGCGCTGATCCCGGTCGCCGCATCGATTCGATTGAGATCATCGACGCGGCCGAGCGTGAACAGATCTTGTCGGAATGGAACACCGCCACCGCGCCGATACCGGATGCGACGATTGCGCAGTTGTTCACCGCGCAGGCCACCGCCAACCCGCACGCAATCGCGCTCGAAGACGACAACCAGGTTTTGACCTATACGCAGTTGGCGGCACGGGTCAATCAGCTGGCCAGGTTCCTCATCGCTGGCGGGGTAGGACCCGAGGCTCTGGTGGGCTTGGCGATGCGACGCAGCGTCGATCTAGTGGTGGCAATGCATGCGGTGTTGGCCGCCGGCGGGGTGTTCGTGCCGATTGACCCGCTCAATCCGGTCGCGCGCACTAACGATGTGCTGTGCACCGCTGACCCGGTGTGTGTGCTGACCAGCTCGGCTGATCATTTCCTGGCGGACACCGATTTGCCGGTGCACGGCATCGATAACGTTGATCTTTCAGGGTTTTCCGCTGCTCCACTTGCCGACGCCGATCGTCTGATGCCGTTGACGGCCGACAACGCGGCGTACGTGATTTTCACGTCGGGCTCCACCGGTCAGCCCAAGGGGGTGGCGGTCACCCACCGAGCGATCGTCAACCAGATGTTGTGGATTGTCACCCAGTACGGGTTCGGACCCGACGATGTCTATCTGCAGAAGACTGCCGCGACCTTCGACGTGTCGCTATGGGGCTATCTAGGGGTGCTGATCTCCGGTGCCCGGCTGGTGTTGGCGGCTCCCGACGGACAGCGCGACCCCGACTACCTGGCCAACACAATCCGTTCACGCGGCGTGACCCTGACGGATTTCGTGCCTTCGATGCTGTCGGTGTTCAACGCGATAGCATCGCGCGAGGCGCTGGTGTCATTGCGCGATGTGCTCGTGATCGGTGAAGCGCTGTCCCTACAGACTGCGCACACCTTCGCCGCGGCGTGCGACGCGGGCCTGCACAACCTCTATGGGCCCACCGAGGCGGCCGTATCGGTCACCCAT
Source organism: Mycobacterium riyadhense (assembly GCF_963853645.1). Lineage (NCBI taxonomy): Bacteria > Bacillati > Actinomycetota > Actinomycetes > Mycobacteriales > Mycobacteriaceae > Mycobacterium > Mycobacterium riyadhense. The sequence goes on from NZ_OY970457.1 coordinate 383,480, forward strand.
TGGCGACACGAACGCACCGACGCTGACACCGTGCCCATCGGCGCGCCACAACCGAACCAGCAGCTCTACGTGCTTGACGCGGGACTTCAAGCGGTGCCGGTCGGGGTACCCGGCGAGTTGTACATCGCCGGTGCGGGTCTGGCCCGGGGCTATCACCGCAGTGCGGGGCTGACCGCGTCACGATTCGTGGCGTGCCCGTTCGGCACCCCCGGCACACGGATGTATCGCAGTGGTGATGTGGTGTGCTGGCGTGCCGATGGCCAGCTGAATTACCTCGCACGTACCGATGAACAAGTCAAGATCCGCGGAGTCCGCATCGAACCCGGCGAAATCGAAACAGTCCTGGCTGCCCACCCACAAGTGGCTCAAGCAGTCGTCACCACCCAGATAGCCCCGGGCACACAAGACAAGCACCTCGTCGGCTATGTCGTGATGGACCGGCAGGCGCTGCTGGTCAAGGAACCACAGCGAGAAGCCGATCTGGTCGAACACTGGCAGCGGGTGTGGGGCGGGGTCTACTCAGGATTGACGTTCGACGCCGCCGGCCCGGCAGGGTTCGGGCAGGATTTCCGGGGCCGGAACAGCAGCTACACCGGGGAGCCGATCCCGTTGGAGCAGATGCAGGAGTGGCGTGCGGCTGCGGTCAGGCGTATCCGCGGCCTGAACCCGGTACGGGTGTTGGAGATCGGGGTGGGTAGCGGGTTGTTGCTGGCCGAGCTGGCCGGCGAATGCGTCGAATATTGGGGTACCGACGTATCTGCGGCCACGATCGAAAAGCTGCGGGCGGCGGTGGCCGAGCGGCCGTGGGCGGATCGGGTGCACTTGCGGGTAGCGCCCGCTAATGTGACTGATGGGCTGCCCGAGGGTCATTTCGATGTGGTGGTGCTCAATTCGGTGATCCAGTACTTCCCCAGCGTGAGCTATCTGCTCGAGGTGCTCGAGTCGGCGATGCGGCTGCTGGCGCCGGGTGGCGCGGTGTTCATCGGCGATGTGCGCAGCCTGACGTTGTTGCCGACGTTGACCACCGCTCGGCTGTGCGCCGCAGGCACCGAGGACACCGCCACAGTGACGCGGGCGCGGATAGCTCGGGAAATGCGCACTGAGCAGGAACTGTTGCTGGCGCCGGAATTTTTCGTCGCACTGACACGGCGGTTCTCTGATCTCGCCGGGGTGGATGTGCAGCTCAAGCGGATGACCGCGGTCAACGAACTTAGCTGTCACCGCTACGAAGTCGTACTACACAAGACACCGACAACAGCGCGTTCTGTGGCTAATCTGCCGGTCCAGCCGTGGCAGGAGTTGGGTAGCCTGGCGGCGTTGGGCCGGTACCTCCAATCCCGAGATTTGGCCGGAGTGCGGGTGAGCGGGGTACCCCATCGCGGGCTATGGCCCGATGTGGAGATGGCTCGAGCACTGGCGCAAGCCGACGATCAAGTGCCGGTCAGCGCACTCGATGTAATGCCAGCACCCCTTGATGCGGTGTTACCACACGAATGTGAGCGCCTCGGGCAGGAACTGGGATACGCGGTGGTGGTGACCTTCTCACCGATACCCGGTCTGATGGATCTGATCTGCCTGCGCCCCATCGACCCCGCTGATAAGAGGCCGGCATTAACGGATGTGTATCTGCCGGTCACCGCGGTTGGTTCGCTGGCTTACTACGTCAACGATCCCTCAGCGATCCAGCGGCCTGGACAGTTACGTGAATACCTAGGCGTGCGACTGCCGGAATTCATGGTGCCCGCCGCGATCGTGGTACTCGACGAGCTGCCCTTGACGGTCAACGGCAAGATCGACCGTCGCGCGTTGCCGGCCCCACAATTCGATACCAACACCACCTACCGGGAACCGCGTAATCAACACGAGCAGGTGCTGGCCGAGGTGTTCGCCGAGGTATTGGGCCTAGGCCGAGTGGGTATTGATGATGGGTTCTTCGATCTGGGTGGGCACTCACTATCCGCGACACGACTGGTCGCACGAATACGGGCCCGCTTGGGGATAGAAGTTCCGATCCGGGCGGTGTTTGAGGCGCCCACCGTGGCCGGGTTGGCCGGCTGGTTGTCAGTTCATGGTGACGCACCGGTACGGCCGGCGTTGGTGGCCGGGCCGCGCCCGGATCGGGTGCCGTTGTCGTTTGCTCAGGCTCGGTTGTGGTTCCTCTATAAGTACGAGGGCCGCTCAGCGACGTACAACATTCCGTTGGCGGTGCGGTTGACCGGCAATCTGGATGTGACGGCCATGTCGGCGGCGATCGCAGATGTGATCGGCCGTCATGAGAGTTTGCGCACGGTGTATGTCGAATCTGAAGGGGTGCCCTGGCAGCAGGTCTTGGCGGTCGATGCCGTAAAGGTGCCGTTGACGCTCACAGATGCCGGTGATGAGCAAAGTTTGGTTGCCGCGGTGGCCGCGGTGGCGGGGTATCGGTTTGATCTGGCCAGCGAGATCCCGCTGCGGGCGCAGCTGGTGCGGGTGTCGGGCAATGAGCACGTGTTGGTGTTGGTGGTACACCACATCGCCGCCGACGGGGCGTCGTTGGCGCCGTTGGCTCGTGATGTGGCGATCGCGTATGCCGCACGGTGTGCTGGCGAGCAGCCGGGCTGGTCGCCGTTGCCCGTGCAGTACGCCGATTACACCCTGTGGCAACACGAGGTCCTCGGTAGTGAGGAGGATCCCGACAGTGTGTTGAGCCGCCAGTTCACTTATTGGCGGGCCGAATTAGCCGGTGTTGCAGAGCAGATCGTGTTGCCGTGCGATCGGCCCCGCCCGGCGCGGCAGTCGTTTCGTGGTGCGGTGGTGGACTTTTCGATCGATGCCCGGTTGCGGGAGCGCCTCGAAGTGCGGGCCCGGGAGTCGGGGACCACCCTGTCGATGGTGCTGCAGGCCGGGATGGCGGTGCTGCTGCACAAGTTGGGTGGCGGTGATGATCTCACGATTGGTGGGCCGATCGCCGGACGCACCGATGAAGCGCTGGCCGATCTGGTCGGATTTTTCGTCAACACCTGGGTGCTACGGGTCGACACCACGGGCAACCCGGGTTTCGGTGAGCTACTCGAACAAGTCCGCCTCAAGGCGCTAGCCGCCTATGAAAACCAGGACGCCCCCTTTGAGCGGTTAGTGGAATTACTCAACCCGGCCCGTTCCACCGCACATCATCCGTTGTTCCAGGTGATGTTCGCGTTGCAGAACAACCCGTTACCCACCCTGGAGTTCCCCGGACTAGGTATCGAGGCACTGCCCGTACCAACCGGCATTGCCAGGTTCGACCTGTTCATCAACCTGACGGAGATGCCGGCGATCGACGGGGCGCCGCAACCGTTGCCGGGCTTCATCGAATACGCCACCGACCTGTTCGACCGCGACACCGTGAAGCGCTTCGCCGCCTACTATCTGCGGATCCTGGAGACGGTGTGTGCCGATCCCGATCAGCGGTTGTCATCGATGGACCTCCTCGACGAAGATGAACGCACCCGTGTGGATGAGTGGGGCAACCGCACCACACTCAACGCCACCCCACCGGCGTCGGTGTCGGTTCCGCAAATGTGGGATGCCCAAGTGGCCCGCACACCCGATGCAGTCGCGCTGGTGTGCGGGGCCACTTCGTTGACCTACCGCGAGCTGGACCAGGCCGCCAACCGGTTGGCGTACCGCCTTGCCAGCACCGGAGCGAGTCCCGGTGCGGTGGTGGGGCTGCTCTTCGAGCGGTCCGCCCAGGCCATCACCGCGATCCTGGCGGTACTCAAAACCGGCGCGGCATACCTACCGATCGACCCGGCCTATCCCGATGCCCGCATCGGGTTCATGCTCGACGACACCACACCAGTGGTCGTGCTGACCACCACCGGGCTACGCCCCCGCCTCGACGACCATAACGTCGCCATCATCGATGTCGGCGACCCCACCCTTAATAGCGAATCCGACACCAGGCTGCCCTACCCGGCCGCCGAAGACATCGCCTACCTCATCTACACCTCCGGGACCACCGGTGTTCCGAAGGGGGTGGCCATCACCCACCACAACATCACCCAACTTTTCGCCACCCGCGATGGCGGCTTCACCCCGGCATGGAAACCGGTATGGACCCAGTGGCATTCGTATTCCTTTGACGAATCCGTGCGCGAGATCTGCGGAGCATTACTCCACGGCGGCCGCCTGATCGTGGTACCCGAATCGGTGGTCCGCTCCCCAACGGAATTCCACGACCTCCTAGTCGCCGAACAAGTCGACGTGTTGCCACAGACCCCGTCGGCCGCCGGCGTGCTCTCCCCGCACGGCCTGGAATCAGTGGTGCTGGTCGTATGCGGCGAGCCCTGCCCCGCCGAACTGGTAGACAACTGGGCCAACGGCGAACGGATCATGGTCAACGCCTACGGACAAACCGAAACCACCATCAACGCCGCCGTCAGCGCACCCCTATCAACCGGCAACACCGTGGTCCCAATCGGTTCCCCGGTACCCCGCGCCGCGCTATTCGTCCTCGACAATCAGTTGCACCCGGTGCCCACAGGCGTCATCGGCGAGTTATACGTCGCCGGCGCCGGGGTCGGCCTCGGGTACTGGCGCCGCCCCGGGCTGACCGCGCAACGATTCATAGCCTGCCCGTTCAGCGATCCAGCAACGCCGGCAACACGCATGTACCGCACCGGAGACCTGGCGCGCTGGGACACCGACGGCCAACTGCTATACGTCGGCCGCGCCGACCAACAAGTAAAAATCCGCGGCTTACGCATCGAACTCGGAGAAATAGAAACAGCACTAACAACCCACCCCAAAGTATCCCAAGCAATCGTAATCGCCCGCCCCACCACCAACACCGGCGATACCACCGACAAACAACTAGTCGCCTACGTAGTACTTGATCAGGACGCGTTGCTGGCCAGGGAGCCGGAGCAGGAGGCCGACCTGGTCGAGGCGGGGCGGCGGGTTTGGGGCGTCGTGTACTTGGAGGCGGGGGCGGGCTCGCGTGGTCCGGCGTTGGGGGCCGATTTCGGTAGCTGGAACAGCAGCTATACCGGGGAGCCGATTGCGCTGGAGCAGATGCGGCAGTGGCAGGCGGCTGCGGTCGGCCGTATCCGCCGACTAAACCCAGCACGAGTGTTGGAGATCGGGGTGGGTTGCGGGTTGTTGCTGGCCGAGTTGGCTGCTGAGTGTGTCGAGTATTGGGGTACCGACGTCTCAGCGGCCACGATCGAGAAGCTGCGGGCGACGGTGGCCGAGCAGCCGTGGGCCGATCGAGTGCGGTTACGGGTAGTCCCCGCTGACGTGACTGATGGGCTGCCCGAGGGTCATTTCGACGTGGTGGTACTCAACTCGGTGGTCCAGTATTTCCCCAGCGCGGGATACCTGCTCGATGTGCTGAGTGCCGCACTTGGGTTGTTGGCCCCGGGTGGAGCGGTGTTCATCGGGGATGTGCGCAACCTCACATTGCTGCCGGCGCTTAGCACCGGGGTGTTGTTCGCCGGGGCCGCCGGTGGTCTCGAGAGCGCCGCGACGAGGCGGGCGCGGGTGGCTCGGGTGATGCGCGCCGAGCACGAACTCCTGTTGGCGCCGGAGTTTTTCATCGCACTGCCACATAGGTTCTCTGATATCGCCGCGGTGGATGTGCAGCTGAAACGGATGGCCGCGGTGAACGAGCTGAGTTGTTACCGCTACGAGGTGGTGTTGCATAAGGCGCCGGCGGCGGTGCATTCTGTGGCCGATCTGCCAGTCGAGCCGTGGCAGCGGTTGGGCAGTCTGGCCGCATTGGGCCAGTACCTCGGGTCTCAGGATCTGGCCGGGGTCCGGGTGTGCGGAGCACCTCATCGGGGGCTGTGGCCGGATGTGGAGTTGGCGCGGGCATTGGCGCGGGCCAACGATCAGGTGCCGGTCAGCGAGCTGGATGTGGCGGCACCACCCCTTGATGCGGTGTTGCCTCACGAGTGTGAGCTGCTCGGACAGCAACTCGGATACGCGGTGGCGGTCACGTTCTCACCGACGCCCGGTCTGATGGACCTGATCTTCACCCGCGCCAGCGACCCCGCCGATCGGCAGCCGGCATTGTCGGATGTCTATCTGCCCGGAACCACAGTGGCTGGCGTGGCCGGCTATGCCAATGATCCCTCGGCGATCGATCGGCCTCGAGAATTGCGCGAGTTCGTAAGTGTTCGGTTGCCGGAGTTCATGGTGCCCGCCGCAGTGGTGGTACTCGATGAGTTGCCGTTGACGGTCAACGGCAAGGTCGATCGGCGGGCGTTGCCGGCGCCGGAATTCGATGCGGGGGCGGCTTATCGGGGGCCGCGTAATCAGCGTGAGCAGGCGCTGGCTGAGGTGTTCGCTGAGGTATTGGGGTTGACGCGAGTCGGTATCGATGATGGGTTCTTCGATCTGGGTGGGCATTCGTTGTCGGCGATGCGGTTGGTCGCGCGGATGCGCACCCAGTTGGGGGTGGAAGTACCGATCCGGGCAGTGTTTGAGGCACCCACCGTGGCCGGGTTGGCCGACTGGTTGTCAGTTCATGACGGCGGACCGGTACGGCCGGCGTTGGTGGCCGGGCCGCGCCCGGATCGGGTGCCGTTGTCGTTTGCTCAGGCTCGGTTGTGGTTCCTCTATAAGTACGAGGGCCGCTCAGCGACGTACAACATTCCGTTCGCGGTGCGGTTATCCGGCAATCTGGATGTGACGGCCATGTCCGCGGCGATCGCAGATGTGGTTGCCCGCCACGAGAGTTTGCGCACGGTGTACGTCGAGACCGAAGGAGTGCCCTGGCAACAGGTCTTGGCGGCCGATGCCGTAAAGGTGCCGCTGACGCTCACAGATGCCGGTGATGAGCAAAGTTTGGCTGCCGCGATGGCCGGGACGGTTGGGTATCGGTTTGATCTGGCCAGCGAGATCCCGCTGCGGGCGCAGCTGGTGCGGGTGTCGGGCAATGAGCACGTGTTGGTGTTGGTGGTACACCACATCGCCGCCGACGGAGCGTCGTTGCCGCCGTTGGCCCGTGATGTGGCAATCGCGTATGCCGCACGGTGTGCTGGCAAGCAGCCGGGCTGGTCGCCGTTGCCCGTGCAATACGCCGACTACACCCTGTGGCAGCAAAAGGTCCTGGGCACCGCGGAGGACGCCGACAGTGTGCTGTCCCAACAGTTTGCCTACTGGCGTTCGCAGCTGGCCGGGGCACCCGAAGCGATCCGGTTGCCTTTCGACCGACCCCGGCCCCCGCGGCAGTCCTTCGGTGGCGCATTGGTGTGGTTCACGATCAATCCGGTGCTGCGCGGGCGCATCGAGGCGCTGGCCCGCGATACCGGCGCGACCGTCTCGATGGTGTTGCAGGCGGGGTTGGCAGTGTTGTTGCGCAAACTCGGTGCCGGTGATGACCTGTCGATCGGTGGGCTGATTGCTGGGCGCAGCGATGCGGCCTTGGCTGATCTGGTCGGGTATTTCGTCAACACCTGGGTGCTACGGGTAGACGCCTCGGGGGATCCACGATTCGGTGAGCTGCTTGAGCAAGTCCGCACAAAGGCGTTAGCGGCCTATGAGAACCAGGATGCCCCCTTTGAGCGGTTAGTGGAGTTGCTTAACCCGGTCCGTTCAGCGGCGCATCATCCGCTGTTCCAGGTGTTGTTCGTGTTGCAGAACAACCCCCTGCCTACCCTGGATTTCCCCGATCTGACCATCGACCCACTACCCGCACCCACCGGCGCCGCCAAATTCGACCTGCTCTTCGACCTGCTCGAGCTGCCGCCGGTTGACGGAACACCCCAACCGATGCCGGGCTTCATCGAGTACGCCACCGACCTGTTCGACCACGACACCGTAGAGCGGTTCGCCGCGTACTACCTGCGGGTCCTCGAGGCGGTATGCGCTGATCCCTATCGACAGTTGTCGTCGATAGCTCTGCTCGACGAGGCCGAGCGTGGGCGGGTGTTGACCGAGTGGAATGACACCGCTGTTGCGGTGCCGGAGGCCACGATTGCGCAGTTGTTCGCCGCCCAGGTTGCCCTTGCTCCGGAGACGGTGGCGGTCGAAGACGGAGAACGGGTGCTGACGTATCGCGAGCTTGACAACCGGGCGCAGCGGTTGGCGGGCCGGCTGCGAGCTTATGGGGCGCGACCGGAGGCCGTGATCGCGGTGGCGTTGGGCCGTTCAGCCGATTTGGTGGTCGCGTTGTTGGCTATCGCCAAGACTGGTGCGGCCTATTTGGCGATCGATCTGAACTATCCCAGCGAGCGCACCGCCTACATCCTGTCCGATGCGGCCCCGCAGTTGGTGATCACAGACACCGCCACCGCCGAAAGCCTGCCCAACACCACGATCGCGCGGCTCATCACGGACAGTCCCGAAGCAGGTGACACCGCGGCCGCCCCGAGCGGTCCCGAACTCGACGGTGCGGGGGCGTGTCCGGGCAATCTGGCTTACATCATGTACACCTCGGGGTCGACCGGACGTCCTAAGGCCGTCGCGGTTACCCACCGCAATGTGGTGGCGTTGTTCGCGGGTCTACAACGGTGGTGTGGTTTCACCGATACGGATGTGTGGGCGTGGTGTCATTCACCGTCGTTCGATTTCTCGGTGTGGGAGTTGTGGGGAGCGCTGCTGCACGGCGCGCGGGTCGTGGTGGTGGCCTGGGACACGGTGCGCTCACCACAGCAACTGTGGCAATTAGTGCTCGACAGGCATGTGACGGTGCTCAGTCAAACCCCATCAGCGTTTTATGAGTTGATACGCGCCGAGCGCGAACACCCGGCCGGGGCAGCGGATTGCCAGTTGCGGATGGTGGTATTCGGCGGGGAAGCCCTCGATACCTCTCGCCTGGACGGTTGGTACCCGCAGCAACGGGCCGCCGGGCCGGTCCTGATGAATATGTACGGCATCACTGAGACCAGTGTGCATGTGACACATCTGGAGCTCACCAGTGCGCACCTCGCGGGCCAAGGTTCACCGATTGGTGCGCCGTTGGGCAATATGCGGGTGTTTGTACTCGACGAGCGGCTGGCACCGGTGCCGGTAGGCGTTGCCGGCGAGTTATATATCGCGGGTGCAGGTGTGGCTCGCGGGTATCGGGGCCGTGCGGGGTTGACCGCGCAACGGTTTGTGGCCTGCGCGTTCGGGCCAGGCGGAACACGCATGTACCGCAGTGGAGATGTGGTCCGCTGGACAGCCGCCGGGGTGTTGGAGTTCGTGGGCCGAGCCGATGAACAAGTCAAGATCCGCGGGTTCCGCATCGAACCCGGTGAGGTCGAAGCGGCGCTGGCGGCCCATCCCCGGGTATCGCAAGCGGTCGTGATCGACCGCCCGCCCCCTGGTGCCGTCGATGCCGGCGATAAGCAGCTGGTCGGCTACGTGGTGCTGGATCGAGAGGCGATGCTGGCCAGGGAACCCGCACAGGAAGCCGACCTGGTCGAGCAGTGGCGTCGGGTCTATGACGGACTGTATTCACAGGATGATGCCGACCCCAGTGCGCCGGTGGTGTTGGGGACCGATTTCGGTGGGTGGAACAGCAGCTACACCGGGGAGCCGATCCCGTTGGAGCAGATGCAGGAGTGGCGTGCGGCTGCGGTCAGGCGTATCCGCGGCCTGAACCCGGTACGGGTGTTGGAGATCGGGGTGGGTAGCGGGTTGTTGCTGGCCGAGCTGGCCGGCGAATGCGTCGAATATTGGGGTACCGACGTATCTGCGGCCACGATCGAAAAGCTGCGGGCGGCGGTGGCCGAGCAGCCGTGGGCGGATCGGGTGCACTTGCGGGTAGCGCCCGCTAATGTGACTGATGGGCTGCCCGAGGGTCATTTCGATGTGGTGGTGCTCAATTCGGTGGTCCAATACTTCCCCAGCGCCGGATACCTACTCGACGTACTGGACTCCGCACTTGGGTTGTTGGCCCCTGGCGGAGCGATATTCCTCGGGGACGTACGCAACCTGACATTGCTGGAAACGTTTAGCACCGGGATTTTGTCTGCCCGGGCCGAGGGCGCCACAGTGACGCGGGCGCGGATAGCTCGGGAAATGCGCACTGAGCAGGAACTGTTGCTGGCGCCGGAATTTTTCGTCGCACTGACACGGCGGTTCTCTGATCTCGCCGGGGTGGATGTGCAGCTCAAGCGGATGACCGCGGTCAACGAACTTAGCTGTCACCGCTACGAAGTCGTACTACACAAGACACCGACAACAGCGCGTTCTGTGGCTAATCTGCCGGTCCAGCCGTGGCAGGAGTTGGGTAGCCTGGCGGCGTTGGGCCGGTACCTCCAATCCCGAGATTTGGCCGGAGTGCGGGTGAGCGGGGTACCCCATCGCGGGCTATGGCCCGATGTGGAGATGGCTCGAGCACTGGCGCAAGCCGACGATCAAGTGCCGGTCAGCGCACTCGACGTAATGCCAGCACCCCTTGATGCGGTGTTACCACACGAATGTGAGCGCCTCGGGCAGGAACTGGGATACGCGGTGGTGGTGACCTTCTCACCGATACCCGGTCTGATGGATCTGATCTGCCTGCGCCCCATCGACCCCGCTGATAAGAGGCCGGCATTAACGGATGTGTATCTGCCGGTCACCGCGGTTGGTTCGCTGGCTTACTACGTCAACGATCCCTCAGCGATCCAGCGGCCTGGACAGTTCCGTGAATACCTAGGCGTGCGACTGCCGGAATTCATGGTGCCCGCCGCGATCGTGGTACTCGACGAGCTGCCCTTGACGGTCAACGGCAAGATCGACCGTCGCGCGTTGCCGGCCCCACAATTCGATACCAACACCACCTACCGGGAACCGCGTAATCAACACGAGCAGGTGCTGGCCGAGGTGTTCGCCGAGGTATTGGGCCTAGGCCGAGTGGGTATTGATGATGGGTTCTTCGATCTGGGTGGGCACTCACTATCCGCGACACGACTGGTCGCACGAATACGGGCCCGCTTGGGGATAGAAGTTCCGATCCGGGCGGTGTTTGAGGCGCCCACCGTGGCCGGGTTGGCCGGCTGGTTGTCAGTTCATGGTGACGCACCGGTACGGCCGGCGTTGGTGGCCGGGCCGCGCCCGGATCGGGTGCCGTTGTCGTTTGCTCAGGCTCGGTTGTGGTTCCTCTATAAGTACGAGGGCCGCTCAGCGACGTACAACATTCCGTTGGCGGTGCGGTTGACCGGCAATCTGGATGTGACGGCCATGTCGGCGGCGATCGCAGATGTGATCGGCCGTCATGAGAGTTTGCGCACGGTGTACGTCGAGTCTGAAGGGGTGCCCTGGCAGCAGGTCTTGGAGGTCGATGCCGTAAAGGTGCCGTTGACGCTCACAGATGCCGGTGATGAGCAAAGTTTGGTTGCCGCGGTGGCCGCGGTGGCGGGGTATCGGTTTGATCTGGCCAGCGAGATCCCGCTGCGGGCGCAGCTGGTGCGGGTGTCGGGCAATGAGCACGTGTTGGTGTTGGTGGTACACCACATCGCCGCCGACGGGGCGTCGTTGGCGCCGTTGGCTCGTGATGTGGCGATCGCGTATGCCGCACGGTGTGCTGGCGAGCAGCCGGGCTGGTCGCCGTTGCCCGTGCAGTACGCCGATTACACCCTGTGGCAACACGAGGTCCTCGGTAGTGAGGAGGATCCCGACAGTGTGTTGAGCCGCCAGTTCACTTATTGGCGGGCCGAATTAGCCGGTGTTGCAGAGCAGATCGTGTTGCCGTGCGATCGGCCCCGCCCGGCGCGGCAGTCGTTTCGTGGTGCGGTGGTGGACTTTTCGATCGATGCCCGGTTGCGGGAGCGCCTCGAAGTGCGGGCCCGGGAGTCGGGGACCACCCTGTCGATGGTGCTGCAGGCCGGGATGGCGGTGCTGCTGCACAAGTTGGGTGGCGGTGATGATCTCACGATTGGTGGGCCGATCGCCGGACGCACCGATGAAGCGCTGGCCGATCTGGTCGGATTTTTCGTCAACACCTGGGTGCTACGGGTCGACACCACGGGCAACCCGGGTTTCGGTGAGCTACTCGAACAAGTCCGCCTCAAGGCGCTAGCCGCCTATGAAAACCAGGACGCCCCCTTTGAGCGGTTAGTGGAATTACTCAACCCGGCCCGTTCCACCGCACATCATCCGTTGTTCCAGGTGATGTTCGCGTTGCAGAACAACCCGTTACCCACCCTGGAGTTCCCCGGACTAGGTATCGAGGCACTGCCCGTACCAACCGGCATTGCCAGGTTCGACCTGTTCATCAACCTGACGGAGATGCCGGCGATCGACGGGGCGCCGCAACCGTTGCCGGGCTTCATCGAATACGCCACCGACCTGTTCGACCGCGACACCGTGAAGCGCTTCGCCGCCTACTATCTGCGGATCCTGGAGACGGTGTGTGCCGATCCCGATCAGCGGTTGTCATCGATGGACCTCCTCGACGAAGATGAACGCACCCGTGTGGATGAGTGGGGCAACCGCACCACACTCAACGCCACCCCACCGGCGTCGGTGTCGGTTCCGCAAATGTGGGATGCCCAAGTGGCCCGCACACCCGATGCAGTCGCGCTGGTGTGCGGGGCCACTTCGTTGACCTACCGCGAGCTGGACCAGGCCGCCAACCGGTTGGCGCACCGCCTTGCCAGCACCGGAGCGAGTCCCGGTGCGGTGGTGGGGCTGCTCTTCGAGCGGTCCGCCCAGGCCATCACCGCGATCCTGGCGGTACTCAAAACCGGCGCGGCATACCTACCGATCGACCCGGCCTATCCCGATGCCCGCATCGGGTTCATGCTCGACGACACCACACCAGTGGTCGTGCTGACCACCACCGGGCTACGCCCCCGCCTCGACGACCATAACGTCGCCATCATCGATGTCGGCGACCCCACCCTTAATAGCGAATCCGACACCAGGCTGCCCTACCCGGCCGCCGAAGACATCGCCTACCTCATCTACACCTCCGGGACCACCGGTGTTCCGAAGGGGGTGGCCATCACCCACCACAACATCACCCAACTTTTCGCCACCCGCGATGGCGGCTTCACCCCGGCATGGAAACCGGTATGGACCCAGTGGCATTCGTATTCCTTTGACGAATCCGTGCGCGAGATCTGCGGAGCATTACTCCACGGCGGCCGCCTGATCGTGGTACCCGAATCGGTGGTCCGCTCCCCAACGGAATTCCACGACCTCCTAGTCGCCGAACAAGTCGACGTGTTGCCACAGACCCCGTCGGCCGCCGGCGTGCTCTCCCCGCACGGCCTGGAATCAGTGGTGCTGGTCGTATGCGGCGAGCCCTGCCCCGCCGAACTGGTAGACAACTGGGCCAACGGCGAACGGATCATGGTCAACGCCTACGGACAAACCGAAACCACCATCAACGCCGCCGTCAGCGCACCCCTATCAACCGGCAACACCGTGGTCCCAATCGGTTCCCCGGTACCCCGCGCCGCGCTATTCGTCCTCGACAATCAGTTGCACCCGGTGCCCACAGGCGTCATCGGCGAGTTATACGTCGCCGGCGCCGGGGTCGGCCTCGGGTACTGGCGCCGCCCCGGGCTGACCGCGCAACGATTCATAGCCTGCCCGTTCAGCGATCCAGCAACGCCGGCAACACGCATGTACCGCACCGGAGACCTGGCGCGCTGGGACACCGACGGCCAACTGCTATACGTCGGCCGCGCCGACCAACAAGTAAAAATCCGCGGCTTACGCATCGAACTCGGAGAAATAGAAACAGCACTAACAACCCACCCCAAAGTATCCCAAGCAATCGTAATCGCCCGCCCCACCACCAACACCGGCGATACCACCGACAAACAACTAGTCGCCTACGTAGTACTTGATTCGCCAGCCGATGATCCTGCTGGCTTGGTCGCTGAGCTGCGGGGGTTTGTGGGTTCGCGATTGCCGGACTTCATGGTGCCAGCGGCGGTGGTAGTGCTCGATGAGTTGCCGATGACTGTCAACGGCAAGGTCGATCGCCAGGCGTTGCCGAGCCCGGAGTTCGATGCGGGGGTGGTTTATCGGGCGCCGCGCGATCAGCGTGAGCTGACGTTGGCGGAGTTGTTCGCCGAGGTGCTGGGGTTACCGCAGGTGGGCATCGATGATGGGTTCTTCGATTTGGGTGGACATTCGTTGTCTGCGACGCGGTTGGTCGCACGAGTGCGGGCACAGTTGGGGGTAGAGGTTCCGATCAGGGCGGTTTTTGAGGCGCCCACCGTTGCCCGACTGGCGGAGTGGCTTTCCCAAGAACGAATAGTTGAGTCCGCGGATCCGTTCGCCGTGGTGTTACCAATTCGTCTGGGCGGGACGAGGCCGCCTATGTGGTGCGTGCACCCGGCAGGTGGATTTAGTTGGGGCTATCGGAGACTCATCGGTCACCTCCGTGATCGACCGATCTATGGCCTGCAAGCTCGCGGCCTCGACGGCATAACACCGGTCGCCTCCTCGGTACCCGCCATGGCTAACGACTATCTCGAGCAAATATTGGCCGTCCAGCCCGAAGGGCCATTCTTCCTGCTGGGATATTCCTTCGGAGGTGTCGTCGCCCACGCAATAGCAGCAGAACTCCAAACCCGCGGACACCAAGTCGCACTGCTGGGAATGATCGACAGTAAGCCTTTTATGGATGACGACGGTGGCATAATGCGGCCCGAACTTCATCCCGAACCCGGGTCACTCGCTGAAAGCGAGATGTTCGACGCAATAGGTAAATGGATCCAAGAACGCTACCATATCTCGGTTGACAATCCAGATTACCAGCAAATAGCCAAAACAAGTTTTGCAATGTGGAAAAATGTGGTCGTCCTGGTAAAAGATTATATACCGCCGATCTACGACGGCCCGTCCGTATTGTTTATATCGACAATTGACCAGGTTAAATCGCGGGACGAAGTCATTGCGGATTGGCAGCCATATTTGCGAGGAACTGTTACGGCATACGATATTGAAGGCAGGCATTCCGACTTGGACCTGGCCGCGCCGATGGCAATGATCGGTCAGATACTCGATCGCGCCACAACAGCCGGAGATAACGATCAGGTCACAGAAAAGGATTTAAAAAATGACTGCTAGAGCGCGTCGGTCTTCGCAATTCATTCGGTTAGTCATTCCCATGATCACAGTGACAGTGCCCCTGAAGCTCGCAGAGCTCTGTATTCCAAGGCGGTTCTCAAAAGTCGAGACCACTCCATTCATCGATCCTTGTCAATTTGAGTGGAATGGCATTGCCGAATCAGAGTATTCCAAGGTCCAGGCCGAACTGGAGATCGTATTATCGGCAATCGACACAATTCCGGCTTTTCAAGAAATCTCGGAGGATCAACGGATTCTCACGGACGATGACAAATGGCTTACTTACGTTTTCTACATCTACGGCCAGCGTTTCGAGAAACAATGCAGCGACTGCCCCGACACCGCCCGCCTCCTGCAGGAAATACCAGGAATGAAAACCGCATTCTTCTCTATCCTGGCCCCTGGTAAGAAGATCCCCCCGCACCGAGGGCCATACCGCGGAGTAATGCGCTACCACCTACCCCTCGTCGTTCCGCAAAACGGTCAATGCGGAATCCGAGTTGGCGATCAGACCGCCACGTATAAAGAGGGCGTGGGAATGATGTTCGACGATTCCTACGACCACGAGGTGTGGAACGATACTGATGAAAGCCGCGTAGTTCTGTTTCTCGACATCGTGAGACCGATGAAATTCCCGTTCAATATCATAAATTCCATTTTCATCGCCATTATGGGTCGGTCACCGACCGTAAGGAAGATAAAAAAGAAGCAGGCTGCCTGGGACCGCATGATCGAAAAGAAAAATTGCACCTAGCGGCCCCAGGTCGCTAGCGAACCGCGTAGAAGTTTACTATACACTGTCTTGTAGCGCTAGATCGGTGAATTTGACCTTACGCTGGGCGGCGATATCAGAATAATTTCATTATTGTGGCTGCGTATCCCACTAAACGATCGCGACCGCGCGATCGCTGGCCGAGCGGGAGGTACGAAATGTCGTTCGTGAACGTAGCGCCGGAGATGGTGGCGACGGCGGCAACGGAACTGACCAGTATCGGCTCAACAGTCGGCGCCGCTACCGCCGCGGTTGCCGTTCCGACGACCGGGGTGATGGCTGCGGCCACCGATGAGGTCTCCGCGGCGCTGGCGGCGCTATTCACCGAGTACGGTCAGCAATTTCAGACCGTTGCCGCACAGATGGCAGCGTCTTATCAGCAATTCACGCGCAATGTAATGGCCAGCGTGAATGCGTATACGGCCGCGGAAACCACCAACATCCGACAGTTCGTGTTGAGCGCGGCAGGCCCGATCAATGAGCCCTTCGTAGAGCTGACCGGGCGCCCGCTGATCGGCGACGGCGCTAACGGATACACCAACGCTCAAGGTGCGGGGACGGCCGGCGGGGCCGGCGGGTGGTTGTACGGCGACGGCGGTACCGGTGGCACCAGCACTCGCTTTGGGGTGGCTGGGGGTGCCGGCGGGCCCGCGGGTCTGATCGGCGATGGCGGCACCGGCGGCAAAAGCGTTTACGGCGGGATGCCTGGGGGGTCCGGCGGGCGCGGGGGCCTCCTGTTCGGCGATGGCGGCACGGGCGGAGCGAGCGGGCCTGGGGGCGTTGGCGGCGTGGGCGGTGGTGCGGGCCTGTTGTTGGGGCAACCCGGGACCGCGGGGATAAGCACACTCCTTTCGCCGAACCAAACGCTTATCTATGTGGATCGATTCGGCAACCCGATACTCAACATCTCGGTCGGCGGCGGACCCAGTTCGCCCGTCATCGTCGACTCCGGCGCCTCGGGTCTTGTGGTTCCACCGCAATACGTCAATTTGGCGAATCTCGGTGCGTCCACCGGGAACGGTAGCGTCAGTTACGGCGGCACCCTTTTCGTCAACTACAACACGTACGTGACGACCGTGAACCTCGGGAATGGAATCGTTACCGGACCGACCACCGTTGGCGTTGCCACCTCGGCATATCTGGGTACCCCAGCGAACCCTATCAACGACCTTTCGTTGTTACCCGCCTATCTGGGCGTGGGCCCCAACAACGACTTTCCATTCGGCACCCCCATCAGTGGGACGTTGCCGGGCAACATGAATCAGGGTGTGTTGATCAACATGCCGCGCGGTTTGGTGGAGTTCGGTCCCAATTCGCTGCCGCCGATTGTGGAGATGGATGGAGCTCCAAGAACAGTAGTGCAGGTACAGATCAACAACGAATTACCGCAGACCGTAGGCGTATTCGTCGACTCCGGTGGTGTGGGGGGAACTATCCCGCAATCGTTGGTGCCGGGCCTCAATATCGGTAATCATCTTCCCGAGGGAACAACCATCTCGGTCTACACGATCAACGGTGTCCACCTCTACACGCAGACGGTCACCGCGTCCAATAGCCCACTCGTTGTGGCGTCGGCACCGCCAAACGCCGTGCCGGGCCAAGACGCGTACTACGTGTTCAACACCGGGAATTATCCCTTCTCAGTCGCACCGATCTATATCGCGAACAACGACGCTGTAGGAACGACAATCTTTGACCGGCTGATCTGACTTGCCCGGGTCGTCGGTCGTTCCGCGAGCACCCGGACCCAACGGCGTAACGATCGCAGGCTCACAGCCCGTAGCCGATCGGCAACCGCGGCGCCACGTCATGCACAGCCGCCCGGCTCTACGCCGACGCCCGAGCGCGGGGAAAACGAAACCCCCACGCCATCCGCGCATCGTAGCGCGCGCATAGATCCGCGTCATCGGGGCCTGCTGGCAACTCAGGACAACCCTACGACCCCGCCATCTACCAAGCCCGTCAACGCATCCCAGCATGACGACCGACTTAGCGAACTCAAACGCCTTAACAGCTACCGCAATGCGAGCTGTTGAGCCCCGCGAACAGTCCAGGAACCCATTCCTGGACGTCGCGGGGCCAGCCGAAAAGTCAGCACCCCGAGCTGTACCGCATGACTAGCGGCACACACCACGAACAGTCCCAGCGTAACGATTCTGCCGCGATTGGTGATTCGGCTCCCGGGCCTAACTCTTAAGCCGTGCCGAATCCGTTGTTACCGGCCGCCGCCGCACGCGGGCCACCCAACCTGATTGCCAGCGGTATGGGTGTGCCCACCTCATCGGTGGCCTCCGCGTCGCGATAGACACCGACGGTGTACTCGCCTTCGGATTCAATCGCGAACGACAGGTCATAGGTAAAGCACCGGTACTTCGACGGACTGTTGCTTTGGTCGGGCCAGTCCCAAATCGATCGGATCGCCCCGCGCCGTTCACCGGCAGGATCCTTACAGACCACATAGATCTGTGGATCGTAATCACCACCAGACGGCGCGTGCAACACTAGAACAACCGGAACCGTTAACCACATTGGGATCTGGTCAACGTCATAGCTGGTCGTGGGAATCTGGGTGGCGTTAATCGCGGCCCCGTCGAGGGTGGCCGAACCCGCCACGAACAATGCGGCTAAGTGCATTGCGACAGCCTAATACAGCAGCCGATGCACCCAGTGATCGACACCTCGGAGACATGCGCGACGTGCCTCACATAGTTTGAGCGCGCGGCGGGGGTTATCTGAGCGCCGGGCGACTGTAGGGTTGCTCCATGGGCGAGGCAAACGAATGAAGCGGCTCAGCGGCTGGGACGCGATACTGCTCTACAGTGAGACGCCGAACGTGCATATGCACACCATGAAAATCGCCATCCACCAGCTCGATGAGGACCATCGACACTTCGATATCGAGGCGTTTCGCGAAGTCATGCGCACGCGGCTGAAGAAGCTTGAGCCGTTGTGCTATCAGCTCATTGAGGTACCGCTCAAGTTCCACCACCCGATGTGGCGGGAGAACTGCGAGGTTGACCTCAACTACCACATCCGGCCGTGGACGATACCCGCTCCGGGTGGTCGTCGCGAGTTCGACGAGGCGGTCGGACAAATTGCCAGCACGCCGCTAGACCGAAACCGCCCGCTGTGGGAGATGTACTTCGTCGAGGGCCTGGCGAACAACCGGATCGCGACGATCGGCAAGATCCATCACGCGCTCGCCGACGGGGTTGCTTCGGCGAACCTGCTGGCCCGCAGCTTGGACCCGCAGCCCGGACCGGAGGGACCCTATGTGCCTGACCCCGCCCCTACAACAGGGCAGCTGATGGGTTCGGCGCTGGTGGACCACGCGCGCCAACTCGCGCGGCTCCCGCGAACGATCCGCTACACCACGCAAGGTATGGCTCGGGTGCGGCGCAGTTCGCGGAAGCTCTCACCGGAGCTGACGAAGCCGTTCACGCCGCCGCCTACTTTCATGAACCATGTGCTCACCCCCGAGCGCAGGTTCGCTACCGCCACCTTGGCGTTGGCGGATGTGAAGGGTACAGGCAAGCGGCTCGGGGCGACGATCAACGACATGGTGCTGGCCATGTCCACCGGGGCACTTCGTCGGTTGTCGCTACGCTATGACGGTAAGGCCGAGCCGCTATTGGCTTCGATCCCGGTGAGCTTCGACTTCTCGCCGGACCGAATTTCCGGCAACCGCTTCGGCGGAATACTGGTAGCGCTGCCGGTCGATGTGGACGACCCCTTGGAAAGAGTACGAGGCTGCCACGAGAACGCCACCTCGGCCAAAGAGGTCCACCAGCTCATGGGGCCGGAACTGGTCAGCCGCTGGGCGGCCTACATGCCGCCCGCGGCCGCGGAAGCTTACTTCCGGCGGGCATCCAGCAGCGACGAGCAAAACAAATTCCTCAACCTCAACATCTCGAACGTTCCGGGGCCCCGCGAACGCGGCTGGTTCGGCGGTACGCCCGTTACCGAAATATATTCGGTGGGGCCGTTGACCGCGGGGAGTGGGCTGAACATCACCGTCTGGAGCTATGTCGACCAGCTCAACATCTCGGTGTTGGCGGATAGCGCCACCCTCGGTGATCCCCATGAAGTGACCGCGGCCATGATCGCGGACTTCATTGAGATACGCAGGGCCGCAGGGATTTCCGAAGAGCTCACGGTCGTCGAGACCGCGATGGCACCCGCCTGAACAGAGCGGCAGTGGGCGCCGTCTTGACTGTGCTTTAACTTCAGCCGAGGTGCAGGCGGGTGACTCGGCACAAGGATCACGGTGACCACGGCACGATCTATCAGCGCACTGTCGCCGCCTACCGCGAACCTGACCGGGCAAAAGGCCATACGATGCTGGCGGCGATGATCGACACCTAGAGCCAGGGCGTCCCGAAAGCCCTGCGGGACGTAATCACACTCGGGCGGACGTTGAAGAAACGGGCCGCCGGCATCCTGGCCGAATTCGACCGCGCCGGCAGTTCCAACGGACTCACCGATGCGATCAACGGACACCTCGAGCACCTACGCGGCTCCGCCCTGGGATTTCGCAACCTCCCCAACTGCATCGCCCGAACGCGCTTGGAGTTCGTGCTTCAGGCTCTGACTACACCGTCAATCATGAAGAGCCAGTTACGTCCCCCGATCGGGGGATGTAACTCGTCCCCCGATCGAGGGATAAACTTGTCCCCCTAATCATCGTCCACCTATTGATATCGAATTGCACGAAGCGTCAAGGTATCGTGCTACGAATGCATGCCTTGACACCAATTCGTACCGTTGCAGATTGTCGGCGGTTTGGACCCCATGCACGGCCCGTATTGATCGCCGTGGGAGCGGGCCTCGCCTACGGCTGTTGGGCTGCGTTTGCCCACTTTCGTTCCGGCCTCGAGGTTGCTTTACACGCTGGCTTGACGCAAGCGGCGCTAAGCCTGTCCGCGACTCTGGTGCTAGCACTGACGCTCGAACGGCTATTTCGCTGGCCGCCAAATCCGGTACACGGCTTTTGGTTAGCCGCGCTGGGGAACTCTACACTGACGACGTCCTGGCTGGTCTTTGGCCACCTGGTGGCAGGTACATCGGACATCGCGCTGACAATCGCACCGAGCTTGATCGTTGGCATCGCAAGCAATTTCGCCTACAGCCGCATGTTGCTCGTCCAGGCCAGGCGAAATGCGATAGAGTCAGAAAGGCTAGAACGACTACCTAGTGGTGTTTCAGGCGAATAACTATCTGATTGTGCGTCAAATTCAAAATCAAGGCCACAACCACAACCCCCCAGAACCAAACCAACCGCGGCAGCCTCAGACCTAACGTAAGGCCTGACTAATGGGAAGTACCAAGGCCAGCTAGGCGCAAAGCGTGCGGCAGACTTGGTCGCTGGTAGCCGCTGCCGGGTGAGCACTCCTCCTGACTGGGTGTGTTCGGAGCCCTTTTAAAAGACCGTGCCCCCGGTGGTGTGCCAGGAGGTCGATCGCTGTTGGGATGTCGTGCCGGCCCTGCTCGTTTGGGGGGTGTGAGCACTGGTCCATTAGTCCGCGGGTACTCCTCCTCGGCTCGGGTGCCGGGTACGACAGACACCGATTGTCGAGGCTAGGAGGTGCTGGGGATGTTGTTCATCGGAGATGACTGGGCAGAAGATCACGTGCGCCACGAGGCGTCTGAAGTCGAATGGAGGTGAGAGACCTTCGTCGCCCTGTCGTCGCAGCGGCTGGGTGAAGCTGGGGGCAGCCTGATCCAGGAGATGCTGGTGAGGGTGGGAGCAGCCCTGACAACGCCGGGACGCGTCGGCACTGCCAGACGGTGCGGGTCCGGTCAGCAAGACGAGAAGGTGTACGCGAGAAATCAGTGTCTGACGCCCCTTAACGGCCCACCAGCTCAAATCTGGCGGATATGGGCTGGTCGCGGTGCGTACCCGACTCCGTTGTGTGGAGTCGGGGAACTCCTGGTCGCGATGTGACAACCGGCCAGGAGGCCACGGTGAAGACCTGCGGTGTAACCGTGGCGATGCCGCAGGGGTAGAGCTGGACGCCTCGCTCGTCGATCGACTTTGAGATGAACGTGGGAACCGTCCGGTGTCGCCCTTCACTGCCCGTGCAGCCAGCGCGGGGGAAGGGCAGGTCCATCGTCGGCTGATGGCACCGGCCGGGGCGGAGGCTTCGTAGTAGTCCGAGGCCGGGAAAGCCGGTCACATGGCGAAGGGAGCCAGCAAGTCAGTAGCCGAAGTGCTGGAATACCGGGAGAACGCTGGTGAATACGAGTGAACCACTGCTGGGCTTATTGCACGCTCGGCAGCGGGTACTGGAGATCCAGACCAAGCTGCACCGTTGGGCGAACGACGATCCTGATCGTCGCTTCGATGATTTGTTTAACCTCGTCGCCGATCCCAGCTTTCTGTTGATGGCATGGGAGCGGGTGGAGGGCAACAAGGGCGCGCGCTCGGCCGGAGTCGACGGCAAGACCGCCGACTCCGTTCGGGAATGCATCGGCGTGGAGAGACTCCTCGTCGAGCTGCGGGATCAGTTGCGGTCCCGCAGTTTTCGCCCGCGGCCGGTCAGGGAACGGATGATCCCCAAACCGGGGTCGCGTAAGCGGCGTCGGTTGGGTATTCCGACCGTGGCCGACCGGGTGGTGCAGGCGTCCTTGAAGCTGGTGCTGGAGCCGATCTTTGAGGCGGATTTTCAGCCGTGCTCATACGGTTTCAGGCCCAACCGGCGTGCGCACGACGCCGTGGCTGAAACACGTTTTCTGGCATCCAAGAGCTACGAGTGGGTGTTGGAGGGCGATATCGCGGCCTGTTTCGACGAAATTTCGCATTCGGCCTTAATGGATCGGGTGCGGTCACGAGTCGGAGATAAGCGTGTGCTCGCGCTGGTGAAGGCGTTCCTGAAGGCGGGCATTCTCACCGAGATTGGCACCGTTCATGAGAGCGTCACCGGCACCCCACAAGGTGGGATCCTTTCGCCGCTGCTGGCCAATGTGGCGCTGTCGGTCCTCGACGAGCATTTCGCCGAGTCACCCGGCGGACCACGATCGACCACCAAGCAGCGGTGGACTCGCCGCCAGAAAGGTCTGCCCAACTATCGGCTTTACCGGTACGCGGACGACTTCGTGATTCTGGTGGCCGGGACACGGTCGCAGACTGAGGCGCTGCTTCCCGAAGTAGCGGCTGTCTTGTCCACTGTCGGCCTGCGGTTGTCGGTGGACAAGACGTTGATCACCCACATCGACGAGGGCTTCGACTTTCTCGGTTGGCGCATCCAGCGTCACCAGAAACGGGGCACCAACCGGTATTTCGTCTACAACTATCCGGCCAAGAAGGCCCTGCGGTCGATCAAGGCCAAGTGCAAGACGATCTGCCGGATGAATGTCAGCCTGCCACTGGCGGTCCTCCTGCACCGGCTCAATTCGGTGTTGCGGGGCTGGACCGCCTACTTCCGCGCCGGGGTGTCGGCCCGGGCCTTTCAGTACCTGCGCATGATCGTGTGGCGTCAGGTGTTTGGCTGGCTCCGGCGCAAGCACCCGAATTCGGGGTGGAAGAACCTGCGCCGCCGCTACTGCGACGGTGGCTGGTGGCCACGTGACGGAGAGGTCGTGTTGTTTAATCCCGATTCGGTAGTCACCACGCGTTACCGTCCCAGGGGCTCAACGATCCCTTCACCGTGGCCGTTGGCAAGCTGATCAGATCAACTGCTCGACGGGGCTTGTGGAGAGCCGGATGCGGGGCCAACTCGCACGTCCGGTTCGGGAGGGCGGCATGAAGAAACGGGCCGGGAGTAATCCCGAAACCGCGCTTCATGTCGACCCCACCACGATCTGGAGATCCAGGACGAGCAGGGCCGGGTGCTGAAGCGGGCCCGACTGCCAGAGGGGATGGCTGGTATCACCGAGTTCGGTGAGCTCGTCGGCCGGTTCCTCTCCGAGGATGAACAGGCTGCAGATGTGTTGGTATGCATCGAGACTGACCGCGGACCGTGGGTGAACGCATTGATCGCCGCGGGCTACCGGGTGTTCAGCGTGGACCCGAAGCAGGCGCATCGGCATCGGGAGATCCTGTCGAACTCGGGCGCCAAGAGCGACAAGGGCGATGCGCATGGGCTCGCAGACATGGTCCGCACGCGCCGCCATCAGCTGCGTGAGGCCGGCGGTGACTCCGAGATCGCCGAGGCGGTCAAGGTCGTGGTCCGCGCGCATCAGACGATGATCTGGGAGCGGACCCGGCACATGCTGCGGCTGCGGGCCGCGCTGCGAGAGTACTTCCCCGCGATCCTGGCGGTCTGCGACACGGTCGACCTGTCGTTGACCAGCCGCCCCTTGCTGGTGCTGCTGGGTAAGGCTCCTACCCCGGAGTTGGCGGCGAAACTCACTGCGCGGCAGATCCTTCCGATGCTCAAGGGGTACCGGAACAAGGACGCTAAAGCCGCGCAGATTCAGCAGATCCTGCGTAGGGAACACCTCGGGCAACCCCCGGTGGTGACCCGGGCGTATGCCGCGTCCGTGCGTTCATCGGTGGCGGTATTGACGGTGCTCTTCGAGGAAATCACGCACCTCGAGACGGAGGTGAAGGCCCATTTTGGCCAGCACCCGGACGCTGAAATCATCCTCAGCCAACCCGGCCTCGGCCCGATCCTCGGTGCCCGGGTGCTCGCAGAATTCGGGGACGCCCCAGGCCGTTACCGCAGCTCCAAGGATCGCAAGAACTATGCGGGGACCAGTCCGATCACCCGACAATCCGGGAAGACGCGGATCGTCGCGGCCCGCTACATTCACAACGATCGGCTCGTCGACGCCCTGCAGGGACAGGCCTCCTGCGCGATTCTGCACGACCCCGAAGTCCGCAGCTATTACGATCAGCTCCGCGCCCGCGGCACCAAGCACAACGCCGCTCTCCGCCAGGTCGCCAACCGGCTCGTCGGTGTCCTCCACGGCTGCCTCAACGCCCGAACCCGATACGACCGAAACACGGCATGGGCCCATCGACACACCGCCGCTGCTTGACAATCAACTTCCAGGGATGTCTTTTATCAGGCTAGTGCGCACGTAGGTCGTGGATCTTGGCGAGGACTTCGGCGAGCTCGGGTGGTGGGGGTTCGGCGGCGGTCAGGGTGTGGTTGCCGGCTTGGATGGTGACGGTGCGGTAGCGGCGGGTAGCGCGAACGAATTTCTTGATGGACCAACCGGTTTGGTGCTCGATCCAGTGCGATACCGCCATCGCGGCGAAGACGACGCTGAGGTGGGCTTCGATGGAGTCGCGGGTGCGGTGATAGATCGGGCGGGCTTGCAGGTCGTGCTTGGACATCCGGAAGGCTTTCTCGATGCGCCACAACTGGTGATAGGCATCGATGACGAATGCCGCGGGGTGGCCCACCAGGTTGGTGGTGTAGCCCTTCCAGCCGGCCAACGCGCGTGTCTTGGCCTCCAGGGTGCGGTTGACGGTCTTGGTCGCCCCAGTGAGTTGGATGTAGCGGTTGCGTTTGACCGGGGCATGGCCCTCGACGGCACGTTGGGCCTTGGCGACCTGCTCGTCGATCCCGCGGAGCGTGCGCCGGGCCCGGTCGTGACGGTACTGGTAGTGGATCACCCGATCTGGGATGCCGCGGGCCTTCTCGCTGCTCGTCGACGGCCACGGCTGGGTGAGGACCAGGCCGTCGGGGATCGCCTCATCAGGATGCTTGTCGCGCCACTCGCGGACCACATCGGGCAGGAACGGAATCCTCGCACCGAGAATGTAGGACAGCTCGGCCGTGTGCAGGGCGATCTGGTTGGCCTCGGAGATCATCCCGGCATCGGCGACGACCGTGACGTCGGTGAGCTGGTGAGCGGCCTTGAACGCGTTGATCACCGGCACCATGGTCGCGGTCTCTGCCTTGTTGCCTTCAAAGGCCGCAACCGTCAGCGGGAACCCTGCCGCATCGGTCAACAACCCCAGGGTGATCTGCGGGTCCAACCGTCTTTCCTTGGAGTTATGCCGATGTCGGCATAATTCCAATTATCCCGAGGCTGCGATTATGCCGAGTCCCGGGCAGCTGCGGTGGTGTTCGCGCTGTTCGGTAAGGGTTCCAGGGGCGGCTCGCGCGGCATAATCGGCCCGCGAAAAGTTGTGGTGTGTCTTCCTGATGGTGCATTGCGTTGCCCATCAGGAGGAGGAGTCATGGACCCCACACGCAGCTTCGATGCCGGTGATCGTGCCGCGCCGGTAGTTGATTTGCTCATCGAGTACGGGCGCTGGCTGGATCATCAGCGTGGATTGGCGCCGACAACGGTTGTCAATTACAGGAAGGAGGTTGCGCAGTTTCTCAAGGCATTGCCACAGTCCGCCGAGGCCTCGGTGGGTCTTTTGGATGCCGGCATGGTCACTGCGTTCATGGTCGAATTTTGCAGGGAACGGAATACGAATTCGGCCAAGTCGATGGCGCGGTCGGTCCGCTCGTTTCTGCGATTCGCCCACGCCACAGGCCGCATATCGGCGGATCTGTCGGGGGCGGTTCCGGTTCCGGCGGCCTGGCATTTGGCGTCGCTTCCCAAGGCGGTGCCGGCGGCAGATCTTGAGCATCTGTTGGATGTCGCAGCGCGGCACTGCTGGACTGCCACCGATCGGCGCGATTATGCGATCTTGCTGCTGTTGGCCCGACTCGGGCTCCGCAGAGGCGAGATCGCAGCTCTTGGTCTCGACGATATCGACTGGCGGGCAGGAGAACTCACCATCGTCGGCAAAGGTAACCACGTCGAGCGTTTACCTCTGCCGGCTGAACCTGGTGAGGCGATCGCGGCGTGGCTAGTCGATGGCAGGCCGGCATGCACGACGCGGTCGGTGTTCACCACCGTCAAGCCGGCGGGGCGTCCGATATCGCCCGGAGCGATCGCGCATCTGGTGGCTGCGGCGTGCCAAGACGCGGGGCTAGAGCGGATCAACGCGCACCGTTTCCGTCACACGCTGGCAACGGAGATGCTGCGCTCTGGGGCCTCACTGCCGGAGGTGAGTCAGGTGCTGCGCCACCGCAGTGCGCGCTCGACCGCGATTTACGCCAAAGTTGATGACGTCGCACTGCGGCCCTTGGCCCGGCCCTGGCCGACAATCACAGCGAAGACAGACCCCGACGCTGGCCGGGCACTGGCGCGCCCGTGGCCGGGGGCACGGTCATGAACACGCTGCGTGAGAACGTCACTGATTACCTCGCCACCCGCAGGGCGCTGGGATTCAAACTCGAAGGCCTGAGCAAGCTGCTGCTGAGCTTCGTCGCGTTCTGCGAGCAACGGGGAGCCACCCGGGTCAACCACGACCTCGTGATCCAATGGGCCACAACCCAGATGAAGGTTCCGGTTAGTGAAGCGCTAGTAGCTCGCCGGTTGGATGCGGTGCGGATCTTCGCCCGATACCAGCATGCGTTGGACCCCGCCACGCAGATCCCGGCCGAAGAACTCCGCCCTCGGCGCTACCGGCCAAAACAGCCAAATGTGCTCAACCAGAACGACATCTGCGCACTGCTGGCCGCGACAAGCATTCTGGAGCCTGCGTTCAAGGCGTTGACGTGGCGAATATTGATCGGTCTGCTGACCGCCACCGGGCTACGCCCCGGCGAAGCGTGCCGGCTGGCCGTCAGCGACATCAACCTGGCTAGCGGAATGATCCAGATTCTGGAGACGAAGTTCGGCAAGTCCCGGCTGGTGTTTATCCATCCGAGCACCGTCACCGTGATCGCTGATTACCTGCAAGCCCGCCAAGCATGGGTTGGGGCCAGCACGCACGCCAGCTCAACGGTTTTCCTCAACGCCCGGCGTGGACCGCTATGCCCGGACCGGCTCAACGGCACCTTCCGAGAGATCGTCACCGCCGCCGGGTTGACCACCGCGCCGGGTCACCGGCCAGTCCGTCTGCACGATCTGCGCCATACCTTCGCCGTGACCACAATGATCGACTGGTACCGCGAGGGTCAGGACGTTCAAGCGCGGCTGCCACTGCTGTCAACCTGGCTCGGCCATGTCGATCCCGCCTCGACCTACTGGTATCTGCACGCAGTGCCCGAACTGCTCGCCCTTGCCGCCGACCGCCTCGACAACGACGCCGAAGCCCCTGTCACGGAGCCGGCGCCATGACCGCGCCGACGCTGAGCTCGCTGCTGCAAGGGTTCTTCACCGATCGGTTGCGAAGTCACCTGCAGGCCAGTTCGCAAACGGTCGCGGCCTACCGGGACACCTTCAAGCTTCTGCTGATCTTCGCCGCCGGCCAGACAAAGAGATCCCCGGCGCAGCTGACATTCGATGACTTCGACGCCACGATGATCGGCGCCTTCTTGAATTACCTTGAAACCGAACGCCACAACAGCACCGCGACCCGCAACGCACGGCTGGCCGCGATCCACTCGTTCTACCGCTATGCGCTGCCACTGATCCCAGACCGCGCTGACACGGCCAGCCAGATCTTGGCGATCCCGCAACGCCGCCATGACCACGCGACTGTGTCGTATCTGACCAGCACCGAGACCGAGGCCCTACTGGCCACGCCAGACCGCACCACCTGGTACGGACGCCGCGACCACGCCCTGCTGCTCACCGCCGTCACGACCGGTCTTCGCGTCTCGGAGATCACCACGCTGACCATCAGCGACATCGCCACCATGACACCAGGACCAGCCGTTCATACCACCGGAAAGGGCCGAAAGGAACGCAGCACACCGCTGACCAAGCCCACCGCAGCCGTCCTACGGGCCTGGCTGCCAGAGGCCGGCACTGCCGCCAGCAGTCCAGCCTTTCCAACGCAACGTAAGACACCGATGTCGGCAGACGCCGTTCAACGTCTCGTCGCCAAACACGCTGCCGCAGCGGCGATTACCTGCCCATCGATCGCGGCCAAACGCGTCACTCCACACACGCTGCGCCACACCGCGGCGATGGCGCTGCTACACGCCGGCATCGACACTTCGGTGATCGCCCTGTGGCTGGGCCACGAAAGCCCACTCACAACCCACATCTATCTGCACGCCGACATGACCATCAAAGAACGTGCGCTCAACCGCGTCACCGGGCCGAACACCACCCCCGGCCGCTACCGACCAGCCGACGATCTCCTCAACTTTCTCGAACACCTATGACGACCAACATCAGAGAGCCCGATTATGCCGCGCGAGCCGCCCCTGGAACCCTTACCGAACAGCGCGAACACCACCGCAGCTGCCCGGGACTCGGCATAATCGCAGCCTCGGGATAATTGGAGAATCCGGGCTCCCGGAACCCGTCACCGGCATCAGTCTCGAAGTGCAGGGTGCTCACATCGTAGAGCACCAGGCTGGCTGGCCCCAGCCGGGCCTGCGCTGCGCACGCAGTCGAAAGTGCCTGCCGGAACACGGGTTTGGCGAATATCGGTAGACGGCGGTTCAGCGTGGGATACGACACTGCGACCACTCCGGTTTCCTCGATGACGCGCAGTGAGTCGGCCTTGCTGGTCGGTTCGATGATCCGCGCCAACACCAACTGGCGAAACACCTCATCCTCATCGGCGGCCTGGGCGAACCCGACCGCGTCGTAGGCAGCGCACAGTGCCTGCCACAGCAGCGCCGACTTCGAGGACGTGATCGGCAACGGCTCCGAGGCTGAGCGTTCGGCCAGGCCGAGGTCGAGTTGAGCCTGCCCGGCGGCCAAGCGCTGCGCCGCCGCGGCCTTGAGCGCAGCGACCCCCGCCTCGTCATGTGCCGAGCCCAGATGCTCGATCTTGCGCGACCCGCGCCGCGAGGACCACACGACCTGCACAGCCGTCGCCCCTGAGGACGTCTTCACCGTGCGCACATAGGCCACCCAGGCACCCTACGAGCCACCGGCTAGTGCACACATCCGCACCAGCGCAGAGCCGAACACACAGGTCACAGTCCTACGGAATTGCCTGACCGCCGTCGGTGATAAAAGTCAGGTCAAAATCAAGGCCACAACCACAACCCCCCAGAACCAAACCAACCGCGGCAGCCTCAGACCTAACGTAAGGGCGTCGGCCTGCGCATTACCAGCGGCCACCAAAACCATCGCCCCAGCAGTGCCGCTATTGCCGGTGTCATAAACGAGCGAACCAGCATCGTATCAAACAGCAGACCCAGACCGATCGTGGTGCCTATCTGACCGATAATCCGCAGATCGCTGACGATCATCGACGCCATAGTAATGGCGAATACCAAACCTGCGTTCGTCACAACCTTTCCCGTACCGCCCATCGCGCGGATGATCCCCGTCTTCAGCCCGGCGCCCATTTCTTGTTTGAAACGCGAAACCAACACCAAGTTGTAGTCAGACCCCACCGCGACGAGGGCGGCAAGCGACATGTTAACTACCATGTAATTCAAATCAATACCGAGAATATACTGCCAGAGCAGCACCGCCAGCCCAAAAGAAGCCCCTAGGGACAATGCCACCGTGCCGATGATCACCGCGGCGGCGACGAGTGCGCGGGTGAGAATCAGCATGACAATGAATATGAGGCAGAACGCAGAAACCCCCACTATCACGAGATCCCACTTGACACCCTCAGCCATGTCTTTGTAGCTGGCTGCTACGCCGGCCACGTAGATCTTGGCGTCCTCCAAAGGTGTTCCTTTGAGAGACTCCTCTGCCGCTGTCTGTATTGCGTTGATACTGCGGATACCCTCGACTGTTTGGGGATCTCCCCGATGCAGAATAATATAGCGAGCTGCGTGTCCGTCGGGCGACAGGAACAAGCTCATGGAGCGCTGAAAAGCCTCGTTTTTGAAAACGTCGGGAGGCAGGTAAAAAGAATCGTCGTTCTTAGCCGCATCGAACGCCCTGCCCATAGCGCTGGCGTTTTCGCCCATCTCGTTCATCTGGCCGAAGATGCCCGACATGGTTGCATGCATGGCTAGCAACATCGTCCGCACGCTTTCCATGGTTTCGACCATCGGCGGGAATGTGGCCATCATCTGTGGCATTAACGGGTCCAGTTGCTTGATGTCGCCCACGAAGGCGTTTAGTTGTTCGTCGATCCGGTCCACGCCATCCAGCGCATCGAATGCCGATCGGAACGACCAGCAGATCGGAACGTCGAAGCAATGCTTTTCCCAATAGAAATAACTGCGGAGGGGCCGCCAGAAATCATCGAAATCCGCAATATGGTCGCGCAGGTCATGAGTAATCTGCTGCATCTCGATGGTGTCGTTAACCGTGCGATGGGTAGTGTCGGCAAGCTGCGACGTAAGCCGATACATCCGCTGCATGAGAGCGCTCGTCGTAGCGATCTCATCGGCCTGTTTGAGCATGTCGTTCATCCGATCGCCCAGATATTTCATTACCTGCACCTGACCGACGTTTTGAATGCTCATCTGGAATGGTATTGTCGTGTGGTCCATCGTCGTTCCATAAGGTCTAGTTGCCGCCTGAACCCGCGAGATACCTGGAACGTGAAATATTCCCTTTGCTAGTTTGTCCAAAATCAGAAAGTCTGTCGGATTTCGCATATCATGATCCGCCTCGATCATCAATATATCGGGCTTCATCCGCGCTTGGGGGAAATGGCGATCCGCGGCAGCGAACCCTTCATTTGCCGGGATGGAGGTTGGGGCATATGCCCGATCGTTATAGCTGATTCGAAATCCGAGCAGAGCCAGCAGGCCAACGAGAGTTATCGCCAGCGTAGCTGCCAGAACGGGCGCGGGCCATCGAACTACCACAGTGCCAATACGTCGCCAACCCCGAACCTCGAGCGGCCGCTTGGAGTCGAACAGTCCAAAATGGCTGCCGACGGTCAGGACCGCCGGCCCCAGCGTCAGCGTGGTTGCCACGGTGACCAATGTCCCGACGGCACACGGGATCGCCAGGACGCTAAAAGCGGGCAACTGGGCAAATTTGAAGCAGAGGGCTGCGGCAGCGATAGTTAAGCCCGTTCCCAATATAACATGAGCGACTCCGCGGTACATGGTGTAATAGGCAGCCTCCTTGTCTGCGCCGGCCTGGCGCGCCTCTTGGTACCGCCCGAGAAGGAAAATCCCGTAGTCCGTGCCGGCGGCAATTGTCAGCGAAGTAATCATAGTGACGGCAAAAGTGGAGAGTCCCACACCAGCGCCATGCCCGAGAAACGCAACAACTCCCCGCGCCGCAACTAATTCAACGCCGACCGTGAACAGTAAAGCAATCACGGTGATGATCGAACGGTAGACGAAAAGCAGCATAAGAAAGATCACCGTGACAGTTGCCGCGGTGATCGTAATCATGGACTTTTCACCACCGCGCTGCATATCCGCTATGAGCGGCGATGCCCCCGTGACGTAAGTCTTGATCCCCGGCGGAACAGGCGTCTCCGCGACGATCTTGCGGACGGCTTCGACGGATTCATTGGCCAGCGTCTCACCTTGTTTGCCCACCAGACGCAATAGGGCGGACACGGCCTTACCGTCGTTGCTTTGCGCGCCCGTCGCCGTGAGGGGATCGCCCCAGAAGTCTTGCACGTTCTGTACATGTTGCTTATCGGCTCTAAACTTGCGCACCAGAATGTCGTAATACTTATGAGCCGCGTCGCCGAGCGGCTGGTCGCCCTCTAAAACGATCGTCGCTAAACTGTCGGAGGTGCCTTCATGAAACACCTGGTTTATGCGCATGATGGCCTTATACGTGGGCGCCTTTTCGGGGATCAGTGCCACCGAACGCTCTTGCTGAACCGTTTCCAGCGACGGCACGAAGACGCTCAGGATGCCGCAAATAGCCAGCCAGCCCAGGATGATGGGCACGGCAAACGCGCGAATCGTCCTCGCAATCAACGGCTCTTCGGCGTGCGCGCGGGTGTCGGGGTCGTTCGTGCAGTTAAAAACCATGCGCATTTCCGCCCTTTCTAGGAAGTAGGGACGACCTGTTGCCACTGGTGGTGATGGCGTAGTAGCCCGGAGGCCAGCGATGCACCAGCAGCCAGGTTGGCAGCCCTCAGATCTCCGCGGTGTTGATGCTCCACCGCTCTGCGGCAGCCAAGTCTGCACCGTTGACTGTCGCCTGGTATACTCCCGTTCCCGGTATGCACAGATGAGCAACGAGGGCGGCGGTGTCAGGCACGGGAATGGCGAAGGTCAGTTCCGGGTTGCCGTGCTTTGCCGCCAACGACAGCGCAGCCTTTACGAGCGCCGCGCCGCGTTCCGGGTCGCGATAGGCGAAGTTGGACAGATGCGCACCCCGCAACTCGCCGGCGGCGGTGTAGAGAAGTTTGGCGCGGCGGGTGTCTTCCAGCAGCCCGCACGCCGAGTCATCCGACAGCATGAGCGCGGCCGGGGGTAGCTCGGAGCGCATCATCGGTTGGCCCGCAGGGACGGCATAGTGGCCTTGCGTCAGTCGCCGGTACAACTCCGCAACAGCCGCCAAAGATACCGAGCGGGCGGGGTCTCCGTCTTGTGTGGTGGCATCGGTGAGCTGGGAGGTGGGAACGCGCAGTATGGTGATGTGGCCGACCGCGCGCAAGACTGGTAAACCCAGCCTAGCGGCCCGCCTGGAGTAGGCCTCGGGTGTCTGCGGAAGTTCGGTGCCGTCCATTAACACAGAGAAAATGCCCTCGATTCGGCTGCGATGTGCTGCCTCCGCAAGCAGGGCACGCATGAGCCTCAGCGGAGTCAACCCGCGCCGCGCAGCCGGCGAGATCTTCACGTCTCCGAGATAGACGGCGTTCTTCTCGTGACCGTCCGGGGTCATCAGCGACCGCAAGGCCGCTGCAACGGTGCCGAGCACCTGGCCGTCGTTTTCTGCCACGAACACGACGGCCTCGCCCATTGCACGGAAGAAGCGTGTGTAGTCGTCACCGTGCGAGATTCGAAAAGTGCTGTCCGGACCCAACGGGTAGCTGAATTGTTCCTCGAAGATGTCCAGGGCACGGGCCAAGTCGGACAGCGGTGGGCCTTGAAGCATGTGGATCTTCACGGCTACTCAGCCGTCGAGAGTGTACAAGTCAGTGTAAAGGCGGCTCATATTGTATGCGCCCAGCCGCAGTCCCCGGTCGACAGCAGAGCGGATGCGGGGGTCGTCGTAGTCGGGCTCGACGAGCAGGAAGAACTCCTCGGCGTGCTGCTCGTCGATCTCCGCGTGAAGTGCGTAGTGCACCAAATCGTCTTCGGCGACCCAGCCGCGCTTTACCACAGCAGAGCCGATCGCAGCCGAGATCCCGGCGAAAGCATGCTCGTGGAAGCCCACACAGCTGATTGCTATTTCGACGTCTTGCAGGGCGCACACCGAGATGAGGACGCTATTGTGCGCGTGAATCGCAGGGCATGGGGTCAAAGTATCCAGACGTTGGGCATCGTAGCTGCCGATGCTGGCCAGGAACTTCCGGAACGTGTTGTGGTGGAAGGCGTGCGGCTGGAGATCGCCGTGCTCTTCAAGGATGTTAGCCAAGATGCCGAGCCGGTCGCCTGGTAGCTCCATTCGGGCGATAAGGGCGGCCATCGGGCGGGAGAAGAAGGTTACGGCGATGCCGAACTGCTCCTGGGTGGCGCGGAAGTGCTCCAGGGACATGCTGCCGTCGGCCAATGCGGTCAGATACGGGTTATCGAGGAGTCCCACACTGGTCATGATCTGCTTGGCCCTGGCCGTTACGCGCGGAGCCTTGACGAGATGTGCCATCGTGATTAGTTCCTCCCAATCGTGTGCTGGTTCATTCCGCGGACAATCTAGTTAGCTAAGCTAAGAGCGGGCACTTCCGGGCTTCACACCCACGTGCAGAGCCCGGTAAAAGAAACTGCGGTCTCGGCTATGCAACTCTTCGGCCACCGGATCCCACCGGAACCCAGGGCCGCAATCGCGCACATCTAACTTCGAGCCCATCTGGCGGACCACTACGATGCCATCCGGTCGCAATGCCGTCCAGGCACACTCCAACGTCACCCGAGCCTGCTCCGGAGTTAGCCAATCGAGGACATTCGACAGGTGAACCATGTCAAACCCGCCGGGCGGAACGGCTGTGAGCGCCTCATCCATCGTGCCCCGCACGAAAGTAACCTCAGGCAACCGCCGTACTGGTGCTTCCTGCGCAAGCCACGGCGCCCTGACGTCCGGGTAGCACCCGGCCAGCAGCTGCCATAAATAAGGATTATCGGCCGCAGGTTGGGTTGCCAGAACATGCCGGGTCCGGCGGGCGAAGTGCCGGCCCCACGGCTCGACAGGGTTGGCGGTCGCCGCCCCCACACCGAACAGCGGCAACACGATATCGTGATCGAACACCACATCGAACGCGCGGTCCAACGCAGCGCCGAGTGCTGTGTCGGGAGCAACGAGCCGTGACTGCTCGTCTGGGTTCCGCAGTGCAAGCACGCCTTCCAATTCGTCGCGCCACTGTGCCACATTGTGACGCAACGCAGCGAACTGCCACTCGTAACGACCGCAGAAATCCGGGCCATATTCGGCAACCTCATGCAAGGGACCCAAAACATCCGGCTCGAGATCCAAGGCCGCAAACGCCGACTCCAATGCGATCCGACGCTCCGCCGCCGGCATCTGCGTATGCCCTAGCAATCGCATCCGCTCTTGACTACTGACCGTCGCCAGCAGGTATAGCTTGAGCCGAGTCAACTCCAATTGAGCGGAATTGACGTCGGCCACATGCAGCTCACCCACACCATCACAGGCCGCCAATGCGGCGGCGGTACACCCACCGGAGGCCGTCATTGCAATCCGTAACGCCCCCCCCGCGTCCGGCGCTGCCGCGACGCAAGCCACACGTCCAGCAGCGCGTCCTCACGGACCTGGGCATATTCCACCGGCAAGCGATGCGCCCCCATCAACCATTCTCGCCATGGCACCGTCACCTCAGAAATCATGAATTACACAATCCCTCTCGCTTCGCCACCCGCGCCCAATCCCAACGGATGCGGACGCCCCAGGGCTGGCCTGAACCTCTTTCTCTACCTGCGACATTCAGAAGAGTGTGAGGCAGTCAGGACTAGGTAACGGGTGGTGTTGGATTGTGGCTGCTGTGTTGGGGTTTGTGGGGGGTGTTGGTTGTGGTCGTTGACTGTTGTTAGCGGTTGGTGTTGTGGTGTTTGACATTCGTTGGCCCTGGTGTGGTGTGGGGAGTGTGCGGATCCCTGGGTATGCGCATTTGCGCTGGGTGGGGTGGGTGCGAGTCGTAGGGTTGGCTGGTCGTTGTCGGTGGGCGTGGGCCCTGCAACCCGGGCCGGTGCTGGCCCGGGGTGTGGTCGGTCTTCTTGGAGGGTTGTCATGGCGTTTGTGATCGCGTCTCCGGAGGCGTTGGCGGCAGCGGCGGCGGATTTGTCGGCTCTTGGTTCGACGATCAGTCGGGCCAGTGCGGCGGCCGCGGGTGCGACGACGGCGGTGGGCAGTGCGGCCGCCGATGAGGTGTCGGCGGCGATCGCGGCGTTGTTTTCTGAGCACGCGCGGGATTATCAGGTGTTGGCGGCGCGGGCGGCGGTGTTCCATGGCGAGTTCACCCGGGCGCTGGTTGGCGGTGCTAGTGAGTATGCAGCGGCTGAGGCCACCGCGCAGCAAAGCCTGTTGGACGTGATCAACGCACCGACCGAGGCGTTGTTGGGGCGGGCGTTGATCGGTAATGGCGCGGATGGGGCCAGCGGTGCGGTGGGTCAGCGCGGTGGCGATGGCGGGATTTTGTACGGCAATGGAGGCAATGGCGGCAGTAGCAGCGATCCCGGGGCGCCGGGGGGTGCAGGTGGTTCGGCGGGGTTGATCGGTAACGGCGGGGCTGGCGGCACCGGCGGGGCCGGGGGGACTGGTGGGGCCGGGGGGCACGGTGGGTCGTTGTTCGGCAGTGGTGGGACCGGTGGGGCTGGCGGGAGTTCGACTGCGGTGGGGGGCACCGGCGGTATGGGCGGAGCCGGGGGCAACACGGGTTTGTTCGGCAATGGCGGAGGTGGTGGGGCCGGTGGCAGCGGCTCTAACGGAAACGGCGGTTACGGAGCTGGGGGTGGGCGTGGCGGGTGGCTAATCGGCGACGGCGGGGCCGGCGGGGCCGGCGGGGCCGGCGCCACCGACAGCGGAGGGACTGGCGGGGCCGGCGGGGCCGGCGGCGACACCGGGCTTTTCGGGACTGGCGGGGCCGGCGGTGCCGGCGGGACCGGCGGAACCGGCGGTGACGGCGGTACGGGCGGGGCACTCTACGGCCGCGGGGGGGCCGGCGGGGCCGGCGGTGATGTTACCGGTGGAGTCGCTGGTGGTCACGGCGGCGCAGGTGGGGTCGCCGGACTGACCGGCGCTGGCGGCGGCGGCGGTAAAGGTGGGGCCAACTCCAGCGGTTCCGGTGGCGATGGCGGTGCCGGTGCCCGCGGCGGATGGCTGGTCGGTTCCGGCGGCGCCGGAGGGGCCGGCGGCGCCGGTGATGGCAGCAGCGGTGGAAACGGCGGCGCCGGAGGCGATGCCCCACTAATCGGCTACGGCGGTGCCGGAGGGATTGGCGGTGCCGGCCCCGTCGGCGGCGGTGCCGGGGGGGTTGGCGGGAACGGAGGATTGCTCATTGGAGCCGGCGGCACCGGCGGCAACGGCGGCGCCGGACTGGCCGGCGGTACCGGTGCCGCCGGCGCGGACGGTGGCACCGGCGGCAACGGCGGCAACGGCGGTGCGGGTGGCAACGCCGGGTTGATCGGAGCCGGCGGTATTGGCGGCAACGGCGGCGCCGGCGGGATCGGCGGCGCTGGCGGTGACGGAGGCGCCGGCCAGGCCGGCGGTACCGGTGGGACAGGCGGTGCGGGCGGGACCGGCGGTGCTGCGGGTCACCGTCCGCTGATCGGTCTTCCAGGTGTCGGCGGCGGCGGCGGCAACGGCGGCACCGGCGGGAACGGTGGTGGTGGCGGCACCGGAACCGCAAGCGTCGGCGGTGGCAACGGCGGCAACGGCGGCACCGGCGGTACCTCTGGGGCCGGCGGAGCGGCCAGCGGATTCGGCGGAGTCGGAGGCAACGCGGGCATCGGGGGCGCCGGGGGCCAAGGCGGGGACGGCGGTGCCTCCGAATCCAACGGCTTCAGCGGCGGTGCCGGCGGCAGCGGCGGGGCCGGCGGTACCGGCGGAACGGGCGGCAACGCCGCTGCCACCGGAGTCAACGGCAACGGCGGCCTCGGCGGCCAAGGCGGCGCCGGCGGCGCCGGCGCCAACGGCGCACAGGGCGGCACCAATACCGCCGGCGGCGCCGGCGGCGCCGGCGGCAACGGCGGCAACGCTGGTGCGGGCGGTGCCGCCGGTACTGGGGGCGTGGGCGGTGCCGCAGGCTCCACAGGCGACGGCGGCGCCGGCGGGAGCGGCGGCAACGGCGGCAACGGCGGCACCGGCAGCGACGGAAGCGCGGGCACCGCCGGCTCCAACGGCCCTGCCGGCGGTGCCGGCGGTAATGGCGGCAACGGCGGCAACAGTGGCCCTGGCGGCAGCAATGGCGACGGCGGCCTCGGCGGCACCGGCGGCCTCGGCGGCACCGGCGGCAACGGTGGCAACGGGAGTGGCACCGCGGGCGGGGCCGGCGGCACCGGCGGCACCGGCGGCAACGCAGGAGCCGGCGGGGCTGCAGGCACCGGCGGGGCAGGCGGCCTCGCCGGCAACGCAGGTACCGGCGGCAACGGCGGCACCGGCGGCAACGGCGGTGACGGGGACACGGGCACCGCCGGCACCGCGGGTGCGGCGGGTGGCACCGGCTACGGCGGCGGCGCTGGAGGCACCGGCGGCGGCGGTGGCTCGGCTGGCAGCGGCGGAACTAACGGAAACGGCGGTAACGGCGGCAACGGCGGTGGCGGTGGCACCGGCGGCGCCGGCGGCACCGGCAACGCCAGCAACGGCGGCAACGGCGGTAACGGCGGTACCGGCGGTAGCGCGGGCGCCGCGGGCGCCGCGGGTAGCGGTACGGGCGCCGCCGGCTCTGCCGGCAGCGCGGGCATCGCCGGCAACGGCGGTACCGGTGGAAACGGCGGTACCGGCGGGGCCGGCGCCGCCGCCAGTTCCGGCGGTAGCGGAGGCAGCGGTTACGACGGCGGCACTGGTGGCCAAGGTGGTGCCGGTGGCCCCGCCAACGGAGGAACGGCCGGCAGCGGCGGCAAGGGTGGCAATGGCGGCAACGGCGGTGCCGGCGCCAACGGCGGCGCCGGGACCGACGGCAGCAGCTCCACAGGTGGCGACGGCGGCAACGGCTCCGCGGGCGGCAACGGTGGTGACGGTGGCAACGGCGGCCTTGCCGGCGCCGGCGGCACCGCCGGCAGCGGCGGCGGTGGCAACGCTGGGACGGCTGGTGCTGGCGGTGACGGCGGCCCCGGTGGCGACGGTGGCAACGGCGGCGGCGGTGGCACCGGCGCCGGCGGAGCCACAGCCGGCTGGAATGGCGGCAACGCCGCGAACGGAGGCAATGGCGGTAACGGCGGGACCGGGGCCAACAGCTTTAGCGGCGGTGCGGCGGGCGCAGGCGGCAAAGGTGGTGCCGGCGGCACCGGCGGCAGCGGCGGCAACGGCGGCACCGGTACCTTCCTCGGCACTGGTGGCAGTGGCGGCAGCGGCGCCAATGGCGGCAGCGGCGGCAACGGCGGCGCCGGCGGCACCGGCGGCGGTGCCGGCGGTGCCGCCGGCAATGGCGGCAACGCCGGTAGCGGCGGCAACGGGGGCGGCTCCGGACAGCAAGGCGGCGCGGGTGCCGGCGGCGGCACCGGCGGCGCCGGCGGCGCCGGCGGCACCGGCAACGGTGCCAACGGCGGGTCCGGCGGGAATGGGGGGAAAGGCGGCGCCGGCGGCAACGGTGCCGCCGGCGTCGCCGGCGCCCTGGGCGGCTGGGCCGGCGGGAACGGCGCCAACGGCGGAGCGGGCGGTAACGGCGGCCCGGGCGGCGACGCCACGAGCGGCGGCACTGGCGGCGCGGGCGGAACAGCCGGCAACGGCGGCAACGGCGGCACCAGCGGTGATGGCGGCACCGGCGACACCACCACCGGCGGTTCTGCCGGTACCCCCGGCAATGGCGGCACCGGCGGCACCGGCGGCGACGGCGGCAGCAACGGCGGAGCGGGCGGCGACGGCGGCACCGGCGGCGACGGCGGTGGTAGCGGTACTGGTGGCACCGGAGTGACCGGCAGCGGCCAAGGCGCCACCGGCGGCAGCGGCGGCAACGGCGGCCAGGGCGGAGAGGGCGACGGCGCCAACGGCGGCAACGGGGGCGGTGGCGGTAACGGCGGCAGCGGCGGAACCAGCGGCGAAAGCCAGGGCGGCGCCTTCGGCGCCGACGCCCTAAATGGCGGCAACGGTGGCCTTGCCGGCACCGGCGGCAACGGCGGCAATGCGTCCAACGGCGGCACCGGCGGCACCGGCGGCGGCGGCGGCAACGGCGGCAACGGCGGCACCGGCGGCACCGCCGACAACGGCAACGGCGGCAACGGCGGCAACGGCGCCAATGGCGGCACCGGAGGCAACGGCGGCAACGGCAACGGCGGCGGTAACGGCGGCGCCGGAGGCAACGGCGGCACTGGCGGCGCTCCCGGCGGCGGCCGCGGCAACCCCCAGCAGGGCAGCAACGGATCAACCGGCAGCGCCGGCCAACACGGGTCCTGACCCGCAACCCGGCATTGCTGGTAGGACAGTCGATGGATTTCCCAGTGTTGGCGCCCGAGGTCAATTCCGCGCGGATGTACCTCGGAGCGGGCTCTGCGCCAATGGTGATGGCGGCAGCGGCCTGGGAGGGGCTGGCCGCCGAGTTGGGCTCGTCGGCCGCATCGTTCGGCTCCGTGATTTCAGGGCTGACGGCTTCCTCATGGCAAGGCGCGGCATCGGCTGCGATGGCTGACGCCGCCACGTCTTATCTGGGATGGCTGCGCACGGCGGCGGTGGATGCCGAGCGGGCAGCCGGGCAAGCCCGCGTGGTGGCGGCCGCGTTCGAGGCTGCGCAGGCCGCGACCGTGCACCCGGCAATCGTCGCGGCCAACCGCACGCAGCTATGGGCACTGGTGGCTTCGAACATGCTGGGACAAAACGCCCCCGCGATCGCCGCCGCCGAAGCCCAGTATGAGCAGATGTGGGCACAGGATGTGGCCGCGATGGTCGGCTATCATGGCGAGGCTTCCGCGGTTGCATCGGCGTTGACGCCGATTGCCCATGGGCTGCAGAACTTGGCGATGCTGCCGGGCCAGGTCGCTGCGGTCATGGCCGCACCCAACTCGCCCGCGGCCAGCTCAGCTGTAGCCGAGGCCGCAGTCATTAGCCCCTTGAGCGCTACGGGCTTCAACTTGGGCTTTGCAAACGTCGGCGTCCGCAATGTCGGTAGCGCAAACATCGGCAGTGCCAACATCGGCAGCGGAAACATCGGCAGCTTAAACGTTGGATCCGGAAACATCGGCAGCGTCAACATCGGGTTCGGCAATAGTGGCCCCGCGCCCACGGGGGGTATCCACAACATCGGCTTCGGCAACACCGGCAGCAACAACATTGGCTTCGGCAACACCGGCAGCAACAACATTGGCTTCGGCAACACCGGCACCGGCAACATCGGTATCGGGCTCAGCGGCAACAACCAGGTAGGTTTTGGCGCTCTTAACACAGGCTCCGGCAACATGGGCCTGTTCAACTCGGGCACCAACAACATCGGCATTGGCAACTCCGGCACCGGTAACTTCGGCATCGGAAACTCAGGCAGCGGCTACAACACGGGTATCGGCAATTCGGGCGACACCAACACGGGATTCTTTAACTCCGGTACAGCCAACACGGGCATCGCCAACTCGGGCAGCTACAACACCGGCAACTACAACTCGGGCAACACCAACACCGGCGGCTTCAACCGCGGCAGCTACAACACGGGCTACCTGAACACGGGTAACTACAACACCGGGCTCTTAAACTCGGGCAACGTTAACACCGGCGTTTTCATTTCCGGTAATTTTAGTAACGGTTTTCTGTGGAGGGGCGATTACGAAGGGCTGATTTTCGGTTCCCCGGGCTTCGGAAATTCCACCACCATCCCGTCCTCGGGTTTTTTCAACAGCGGTGACGGCAGCGCTTCGGGTATGCTGAACTCTGGTGCTAACAATTCGGGCTTCTTCAACTCTTCACTAGGGAGCATCGGAAACTCCGGTTTTCTCAACACCGGTGTTCTGCAGTCAGGTTTTCTGAACACGGGAAATACGATCTCAGGCTTTATCAATGAGAGCTTGGTGGACGTTAACATGGCGGCTTATATCTCGGGTGTCTTCAACACTGGAAGCAATATGTCGGGATTTTTTGGCGGTCCGTCGTCCTTTAACGTTGGCTTTGCAAATAAGGGCATCCATAACGTGGGCAACGCAAACATCGGCGACACAAACCTGGGCAGCGGAAATATCGGCAGTTCGAACATCGGTAGCGGAAACTACGGAAGCTCAAA
Source organism: Mycobacterium riyadhense (assembly GCF_963853645.1). Classification (NCBI taxonomy): domain Bacteria; kingdom Bacillati; phylum Actinomycetota; class Actinomycetes; order Mycobacteriales; family Mycobacteriaceae; genus Mycobacterium; species Mycobacterium riyadhense. The sequence goes on from NZ_OY970457.1 coordinate 425,503, forward strand.
CGTCGGCAGCGGAAACTCCGGTAGCACAAACTTTGGCGGCGGAAACAGTGGCAGCTACAATCTCGGTTTTGGGAATCTTGGCAACCACAATTTTGGACCCGGGAACTTAGGTGACCACAACATCGGTTTTGGAAACCTCGGCAACGACAACCTTGGCTTCGGTAACGCAGGAAGCTACAACACGGGATTCGCCAACACGGGTAACGGGAACATTGGCCTTGGCAACACAGGCACGGGCAACATTGGCATCGGGCTAACGGGCAACGGGCGGTTCGGCTTCGGCGCCTTGAACTCCGGGACTGACAACATCGGCTTGTTCAACTCGGGCACCGGAAACATTGGCTTGTTTAACTCGGGCACCGGAAACATCGGCATCGGGAACTCGGGCACCGGCAACTGGGGCATTGCGAACCCGGGCACCGGTAACACCGGCATCGATAACGTCGGCAGCTACAACACCGGCTTCTATAATTCCGGCGCCGCCAACACCGGATTCGCCAACACGGGTAGCTACAACACCGGCAGCTACAACGTGGGCAGCACCAATACGGGCAACTACAACACCGGCAACTACAACACGGGCAATACCAACCCGGGCAACTACAACACAGGTATCGCGAACCCAGGCAACGTTGACACCGGCGCTTTCATTACGGGCAACTACAGTAACGGATTTTTGCAATCGGGTGACAACAAGGGACAGTTCGGCATCGATCTCGCGATCAATATTCCCAATGTTCCCATAGATGAACAAATACTCTTTCCGATCAACGAGACAATGGTCGTCGGAGGCAACGCCCTCATGTTCGAGGGCGGAACCTACTCCGTGAGCGGAGATTTCTATCTGGGCCCCTTCACCGTCTCAAGTTCGGCACTCAGCCTACCCACGGTGGTGCTCGCGATCGGCGGAGCAAGCACCAGCATAGGCATCACCATCAAAGGCTCTTTTGAAGGCGGCACCATTCAGATTCTGGATATTCCTGCGGCTCCGGGTTTCGGGAATTCGACGAGTGGTCCGTCGTCGGGATTTTTCAATACGGGTTCGGGGAGCTCTTCGGGTTTGTTCAACTCTGGCACCAATAATTCGGGCCTGCAGAACTGGGGAAGCAGCGGGAGTTCGGGCTATAAGAACTTCGGCGCGCTGATGTCGGGTGCGGCTAATTTCGGCAACACCATCTCGGGTTTCTACAACACCAGCACGGCTTCCGAGGTCCTGGCGACGGCGGCCCAGGTCTCCGGTGTCGCCAACGTGGGCACCAACCTCGCGGGCCTGCTGCGCGAGGGCGCGAGCGGCACGGTGTTCAATCTGGGCCTCGCCGATAGCGGACAGTTCAACCTGGGCAGCGCCAACATCGGCGACTTCAACTTCGGCAGCGCCAACATCGGCAGCGCCAACATCGGCAGCGCCAACATCGGCAGCGTCAACTTCGGCGGCGCCAACATCGGCAGCGTCAATATCGGGTTCGCCAACAGCGGCCCCGAGTTGACGGCCGGTATCCACAACATCGGGTTCGGCAACACCGGCATCGGCAACATCGGTTTGGGCAATACCGGCGAGAACAACATCGGCTTGGGCAACACCGGCATCGGCAACATCGGCATCGGGCTCAGCGGCAACAACCAGGTAGGTTTCGGCTCCCTGAACTCCGGCAGCGGCAATATCGGCCTGTTCAACTCGGGCGCCAACAACATCGGTATCGGCAACTCCGGCACCGGGAATTTCGGCTTCGCCAATTCCGGCAGCCTCAACACCGGCATCGCCAACACCGGCAGCACCAACACCGGCCTGTTCAACAGCGGCCTGGCCAACACCGGCTTGTTCAACACCGGCAGCTACAACACCGGCAGCTACAACCCCGGCAACACCAACACCGGCAGCTACAACCCCGGCAACACCAACACCGGCTACTTCAACACCGGCAACACCAACACCGGCCTGGCCAACTCCGGCAACATCGGCACCGGCGCCTTCATCACCGGCAACTACAACAACGGCTTCCTGTGGCGCAGCGACAACTCCGGCCAAATCGGAGCCAACTACACGATCCATATTCCCGAATTCCCCGCGAATGTCACCGTGAACATTCCCATCAACATCCCCCTCACGGCTAGCTTCACGAACACCGTCTATAGCGGCATTAGCGCTTCTGAGACCCCGTTCGGTTACACTCCCCTCTCAATTACCGGCACAATCAGCCCCTTAACCATCCCACGCATCACGATTTCTGGTCCCGCAGTGCAGGTTAACGTGGGTAACCCTAACGGCTCGACTGCGATAAATATCCCCATTACCGCAAGTATCGGTCCCGCCGATCTGACGTTCTTTAACATCCCTGCCTCAACAGGTTTCTTCAACTCCACCAGCAGCCCGTCGTCCGGCTTTCTGAACAACGGCGCCGGCACCGCATCGGGTTTCAGGAACTTCGGCGCCAACAATTCGGGTTTGTTAAATTACTCTTTTGGCGGACTCGGAAACTCGGGCATGCAGAACTATGGCTCGCTGCAATCGGGCTTGGGGAACCTAGGCAACACGATCTCGGGCGTGTACAACACAAGCCGGCTCGACCTGGCCACAGCGGCCAATGTCTCGGGTGTCGCAAACATCGGCAGCAATATGGCGGGCTTGTTCCGCGACAGCATAGCACACACGACCACCTTCAACTTTGGCTTAGCAAACGATGGCAAGTTGAATCTGGGATTCGGAAACATGGGTGACTATGACGCCGGCCTCGGAAACATCGGCAACGGAAACATCGGCAGTGCAAACATCGGCAGCTTCAATGTCAGCTCCGGTAACCACGGTGTAAACAACTTTGGCGCTGGGAACTTGGGGGACTACAACATCGGCCCCGGAAACTTCGGCAACCATAACGTAGGCTTTGGGAACGCCGGCAGCAACAATATCGGCTTTGCGAACACCGGCAGCAACAATATCGGCTTTGCGAACACTGGCAGCAACAATATCGGCTTTGGTTTCACGGGCAGCGGGCAGGTCGGATTCGGCGCGCTGAATTCGGGCAGCGGTAACAGCGGTCTCTTTAACTCCGGCACCAACAACACCGGCTTGTTCAATTCGGGCTCCGGAAACGTCGGCATCGGGAACTCGGGCACCGACAGCTGGGGTATCGGCAATACCGGAAATATCAATACCGGATTCTTCAACGCGGGCAACGTCAATACGGGTTTCTTTAACTCCGGCAACGTGAACACCGGCATCGGCAACGCCGGCGACTACAACTCGGGAAGCTTCAACACGGGCAGCTTCAACACGGCGGGATTCAACCCGGGTGACTACAACACGGGTTACTTAAACACGGGTAGCTACAATACCGGGGTCATAAATTCGGGCAATGTTAACACCGGGGCTTTCAACGCCGGCAGCTACAACAACGGATTTTTGTGGAGGGGCGATTACCAGGGCTTGATTGGCGCCGAATTCGAGATCACTATTCCCGACACCGCGATCCCTGTGAACCTCGACGTGCCTATCTACCTCTCCATACCGATCACCGCAACAACTGGAACCATCACCATGCAGAGCTTCACCATTCCATCGGTGACCATTACCGTCGATTGGATCCTCGGCATAGGCGTGAAAGGCATCACGAACTCACTCACAATCCCGAACATCTCGCTTAGCCTTCCAGTGATAGCCACTAACATCGGGACCCCCGCTGATGCCCCCGGACCTCTGATAGATATCACTGGTATCGGTAGCCTCCTTCCCATCAAGATCCCTGTGGTAGATATTCCTGCGGCTCCGGGTTTCGGGAATTCGACGAGTGGCCCGTCGTCGGGATTTTTCAACACGGGTTCGGGGAGTTCCTCGGGCTTCCTCAACTCCGGCGCCAATGCCTCCGGCCTTCTCAACACCCTTGCCTCGGGAGCGTCAGGAATCTCGGGTTACAACAACTTCGGCGCGCTGATGTCGGGTGCGGCTAATTTCGGCAACACCATCTCGGGTTTCTACAACACCAGCACGGCTTCCGACGTCCTGGCGACGGCGGCCCAGGTCTCCGGTGTCGCCAACGTGGGCACCAACCTCGCGGGCCTGCTGCGCGAGGGCGCGAGCGGCACGGTGTTCAATCTGGGCCTCGCCGATAGCGGACAGTTCAACCTGGGCAGCGCCAACATCGGCGACTTCAACTTCGGCAGCGCCAACATCGGCAGCGCCAACATCGGCAGCGCCAACATCGGCAGCGTCAACTTCGGCGGCGCCAACATCGGCAGCGTCAATATCGGGTTCGCCAACAGCGGCCCCGAGTTGACGGCCGGTATCCACAACATCGGGTTCGGCAACACCGGCATCGGCAACATCGGTTTGGGCAATACCGGCGAGAACAACATCGGCTTGGGCAACACCGGCATCGGCAATATCGGCATCGGGCTCAGCGGCAACAACCAGGTAGGTTTCGGCTCCCTGAACTCCGGCAGCGGCAATATCGGCCTGTTCAACTCGGGCGCCAACAACATCGGTATCGGCAACTCCGGCACCGGGAATTTCGGCTTCGCCAATTCCGGCAGCCTCAACACCGGCATCGCCAACACCGGCAGCACCAACACCGGCCTGTTCAACAGCGGCCTGGCCAACACCGGCTTGTTCAACACCGGCAGCTACAACACCGGCAGCTACAACCCCGGCAACACCAACACCGGCAGCTACAACCCCGGCAACACCAACACCGGCTACTTCAACACCGGCAACACCAACACCGGCCTGGCCAACTCAGGCAACGTCAACACCGGCGCCTTCATCACCGGCAACTACAACAACGGCTTTTTCTGGACGAGCGACTATCAGGGTCTGATTGGCTTCGAATACACACTTAATATTCCGGAATTTCCGTTGTTGAACTTCGACGTAAGCATTCCCCTCAACATCCCCATCAACCTCAATCTCGGGAGCATCAGCCTTAAAAGTTTCACCATCCCTGAAATCACCCTCGACGTTTCAGGAACGTTAACGGGAAGCGCCACCCTCAGCTCCATCACCATCCCGACCATTACCGGTACCCTACCTACAGTAAGTGCCAACATCGGCGGCCCTTCAACGGCGATAGATATTTCGGTCAGAAGCGGCGCCGGGCCCATCAGCGTCCATATCATCGATATTCCTGCGGCTCCGGGGTTCGGGAATTCGACGAGTGGTCCGTCGTCGGGATTTTTCAATACGGGTTCGGGGAGCTCTTCGGGTTTGTTCAACTCTGGCACCAATAATTCGGGCCTGCAGAACTGGGGAAGCAGCGGGAGTTCGGGCTATAAGAACTTCGGCGCGCTGATGTCGGGTGCGGCTAATTTCGGCAACACCATCTCGGGTTTCTACAACACCAGCACGGCTTCCGAGGTCCTGGCGACGGCGGCCCAGGTCTCCGGTGTCGCCAACGTGGGCACCAACCTCGCGGGCCTGCTGCGCGAGGGCGCGAGCGGCACGGTGTTCAATCTGGGCCTCGCCGATAGCGGACAGTTCAACCTGGGCAGCGCCAACATCGGCGACTTCAACTTCGGCAGCGCCAACATCGGCAGCGCCAACATCGGCAGCGCCAACATCGGCAGCGTCAACTTCGGCGGCGCCAACATCGGCAGCGTCAATATCGGGTTCGCCAACAGCGGCCCCGAGTTGACGGCCGGTATCCACAACATCGGGTTCGGCAACACCGGCATCGGCAACATCGGTTTGGGCAATACCGGCGAGAACAACATCGGCTTGGGCAACACCGGCATCGGCAACATCGGCATCGGGCTCAGCGGCAACAACCAGGTAGGTTTCGGCTCCCTGAACTCCGGCAGCGGCAATATCGGCCTGTTCAACTCGGGCGCCAACAACATCGGTATCGCCAACTCCGGCACCGGGAATTTCGGCTTCGCCAATTCCGGCAGCCTCAACACCGGCATCGCCAACACCGGCAGCACCAACACCGGCCTGTTCAACAGCGGCCTGGCCAACACCGGCTTGTTCAACACCGGCAGCTACAACACCGGCAGCTACAACCCCGGCAACACCAACACCGGCAGCTACAACCCCGGCAACACCAACACCGGCTACTTCAACACCGGCAACACCAACACCGGCCTGGCCAACTCCGGCAACATCGGCACCGGCGCCTTCATCACCGGCAACTACAACAACGGCTTCCTGTGGCGCAGCGACAACTCCGGCCAAATCGGAGCCAACTACACGATCACTGCGGATAAAATCCCCGCATATTTCGGCGTTGAGATCCCCATCAATATCCCTATCACTGCCACCATCACCGATTTTTCGATCTCCGCCATCAACATTCCTAAAATCAACCTCAATGGGTCGGCAAGAATCTTCGATATCAGCGGACCCATCATCCTGACGGCCTCCGTTGGTCCCATCGGTATCACGCCCATCACCATTGACTTTGGCACGCAACCTGCCGTGAACATCAACATCGGCAACCCCGACGGTTCAACCGTGATAGGTATCGGCGGCACCGCCAACGTTGGTCCTCTCAGCATCCCGATCATCAACATACCGGCAACAACGGGCTTCTTTAACTCCACTACCAGCCCTTCGTCGGGCTTCTTTAATACCGGCACCGGTGGCGTATCGGGCCTTGGAAACGTTGGCGCCAACAATTCGGGCTTCTTGAACTTCTCTTTGGGACGCCTCGGAAACTCGGGCGTGCAAAACTATGGTTCGCTGCAATCTGGCTTCGCGAACCTGGGCAACACGATCTCGGGCATTTACAACACAAGCACGGCGGATCTGATGACGGGGGCCAATGTCTCCGGCATGGCAAATATCGGCGCAAACCTGGCTGGCGCATTCCGCTCCACTGCAACCGGGACAACTTTCAACTTCGGGTTGGCCAACGACGGATTCCTTAACGTGGGCAGCGCAAACATCGGCAGCTACAACATTGGTAACGCAAACATCGGCGGTCACAACCTCGGGAACGCGAACATGGGGGACTACAACGTGGGCAGCGCAAACATTGGCAGCTACAATCTCGGTAACGGAAATGTCGGCAGCGGAAACATCGGGTTCGGAAACTCGGGTCCGTCGTTGACAACGGCCATTCGCAACATTGGATTCGGTAACACCGGTAGCAACAACATTGGCTTCGGAAATACCGGCGATGGCAACATCGGATTCGGAAACACAGGAAACGGAAACATCGGCATCGGGCTCAGCGGCAACAACCAGGTAGGTTTCGGCTCCCTGAACTCGGGCAGCGGCAACATCGGCTTATTCAACTCGGGCACCAACAACATTGGCATCGGCAACTCGGGCACTGGAAACTGGGGCATCGGAAACTCCGGCAGCCTCAACACCGGCATCGGCAATACCGGCAACATCAACACCGGCTTGTTCAACACCGGTGCGGTCAACACCGGCATCGCCATCGCGGGTAATTACAACACAGGTTTTTACAACTCGGGCAACACCAACACAGGCAGCTTTAATGCAGGAAACTACAACACTGGCAGTCTCAACTTGGGCAACTACAACACAGGCTACTTCAACTCCGGAAACTCCAACACAGGAATTGGAAATTCTGGTGACGTTAACACAGGCGCCTTCATTGCGGGCAACTATAATAACGGCCTATTCTGGAGAGGCGACTATCAAGGCTTAATCGGCTTCTCCTTCACATTCACCATTCCCGAATTTCCCTGGCAATACGACTTGAATGCGCTACTACGCGTACCGATCACAGGTACGGTCAACGCCATTACTCTGGATATGTTCGCCATTTCTAAAATTGACATACCAGTTAAAGTGACGACTGGCGACTTTCACATCGTTGTACTCGATGAGACCTTTAGCTTTGGTCCCTACATCTTCGGTTCGAGCACTCTTCTGCCCGATACCCCTCTAGACTATGTCATTTCCCAAGACTTTGATTCCCAGGGCGGCGGCACCTCGGGCCCCTTTACCTTCGGCTTCGAATATCAGCAGCGCCCCGGATTCTTCAACTCAACCACCACCCCGTCGTCCGGCTTCTTCAACTCCGGCGCCGGCAACGCATCGGGCTTCTTCAACTCTGGTACCGGCGCTCTATCGGGGCTCGGAAACATCTTCGCCAACACTTCGGGCCTCTTCAACGCCGGGGGGCTAGGAAATTCCGGCTACCTAAACTACGGCGCATTGGACTCCGGCGTCGCCAACTTCGGCAATTCCATCTCGGGCGTCTACAACACAGGCACAGCGGCCTTTGTGAATTCCTTTGTCTCGGGCTTCGCCAACATCGGTACCGACCTTTCGGGCATTTTCAATGGCTGGACTTGGCCGTAACCGTTAGCTGACCGTCAAGCCCAGCCAACGCTCTGTCGAGGTTGGATTGTGGGTGTGGTGTCGGGGTTTTGTGGGGGTGTTGGTTGTGGTTGGTGACTGTGGGTGGGGGTTGGGGTTGTGGTGTTGTACAGGTGTTGGGGGTGGCCGGGGGGTGGGGGGAGTGGTCGTGCAGATGGTGCGGCGAAATGCGCGGGCTGGGGTGGTGGGGGTCGTAGGGTTTGTTCGTCGTTGTCGGTGGCTTTGGGCTGCGAGTCATCGGGCCGGTGTCGGCCCGGGGTGGTGGCCGGTGTGGTTGGAGGGTTGTCATGTCGTTTGCGGTGGTGTCTCCGCAGGTGGTGTCGGCGGCGGCGGCAACGGCGGCAGCGGCGGAACCGGCGGCAACGGCGGTGCTGCCGGCACCGGCGGGTCGCCCAGTCCAGGTACCAACGGCACCGCCGGAACGAACGGCGCACACGGGTCGTAAACCGTTTGGTGGGCTTTGATTTGGCCGTTGTCCGTGCTATTGGAGTGATTGGGGGTGTCGCACATGGCGTTTGTGTTCGTGTCTTCGGAGGTGTTGGCTGCGGCGGCGGCGGATTTGTCGGCGTTGGGGTCGACGATTGGTGCGGCCAGTGCGGCGGCGGCGGGGGCTACGACGGGGTTGGCTAGTGCTGCGCAGGATGAGGTGTCGGCGGCGATCGCGGGGTTGTTTTCTCAGCATGGGCGCGATTATCAGGTGTTGGCGGGGCGGGTGGCGGGGTTTCATGACGAGTTCACTCGGGCGTTGGCTGTGGGTGGGCGGGTGTATGCGGGGGCCGAGGCGGTCAATGTCGGTCAGTTGGTGCTTGATGCGGTCAACGCGCCGACTGAGGTGTTGGTGGGGCGGGCGTTGATTGGTGATGGTGCTGATGGGGCTAGTGGTGCGGTGGGTCAGCGTGGTGGTGATGGTGGGTTGTTGTTCGGTAGTGGGGGTAGTGGGGGTAGTAGCAGTGATCCGGGGGCGGCGGGGGGTGCGGGGGGTTCGGCGGGGTTGATCGGCAACGGCGGGGCCGGCGGAACGGGTGGGGCCGGGGGGACTGGTGGTGCCGGGGGCCGTGGCGGGTTGGTGTTGGGCAATGGTGGGGCTGGTGGGGCCGGTGGGAGTTCGACCGCGGTGGGGGCCACCGGTGGGATGGGTGGTGTTGGTGGTGCGACGGGGTTGTTTGGCCATGGCGGGGCGGGTGGGGCCGGTGGGGCCGACACCGTTGGTCATGGTGGTGACGGTGCTGCCGGGGGGCGCGGCGGCTGGCTTGTGGGTAACGGTGGTGCGGGTGGGGTTGGTGGGGCTGGCAGCATCTCGGGTGGTACGGGCGGGGCCGGTGGTAGCTCCGCGCTGTGGGGTCAGGGCGCTCAGGGTGGGGCTGGTGGGGCGGCCAGTGCGGGTGATGGTGCTGGCGGGGCGGGTGGGGCCGGTGGTCATGCCACCGTGGTGGGTTCCGGTGGTGCGGGTGGGGCCGGCGGCAGCAGCCCTGACGGTGATGGTGGTGCTGGTGGGGCTGCGGGGCGCGGCGGCTGGCTGGTCGGCAGTGGCGGGGCCGGCGGGGCCGGCGGGTCTGGTAGCACGAGCGGTGGGGCTGGCGGGGCCGGCGGCGACTCTGCGCTGGTGGGTCGGGGCGGGGTCGGCGGGGCTGGTGGGGCCGCTAGCGGTGGCGGCGGTCAGGGCGGGGCCGGCGGGGCCGCGGGCAGGGCCGGGTTGCTGGGGTCCGGCGGGGTCGGTGGGGCCGGTGGTAGCAGCCCCAGCGGTGATGGTGGTGATGGTGGGGCCGGGGGCCGCGGTGGGTGGCTTGTCGGTAACGGCGGGGCTGGTGGGGTCGGCGGCAACGGTGGTGACAGCGCCGGGAACGGCGCTGTCGGCGGTAATTCTGTGGTGTTTGGTCTAGGTGGTGATGGCGGTGCCGGTGGGGCGGGTAGCAGTGCCGGTGGTCATGGTGGGGCTGGGGGTCGTGGTGGGTGGCTGGTGGGCTCCGGGGGTGTTGGTGGGGCCGGTGGTGATGGCGGCGACACCGGTGGTCATGGCGGGGCCGGTGGGGATTCGGTGGTGTGGGGTCATGGTGGGCGTGGCGGGACTGGTGGTGATGGTGGCATTAGTGGTGGTCATGGTGGTGATGGCGGCGAGGCGTTGGTGGTGGGTCATGGTGGGCGCGGTGGGGCCGGTGGGACCGGTGGTGGTGATGGTGGTGATGGTGGGCGCAGTGGGTGGCTGCTGGGGGCCGGGGGTAGTGGTGGGGTGGGCGGGGCCGGGCATGCTGGTGGGGCGGGTCAAGATGGCGGTGACGGCGGTGATGGTGGTCGCGGTGGGGCCGGTGGGTGGTTCGGGTGGGCCGGTGATGGCGGCACCGGCGGGGTCGGTGGTGCTGGTGGGGCCGGGGTGGATGGGTTGGCCGATGAGGTCGGCGGCGATGGCGGGGCCGGTGGGGCTGGTGGGGTCGGTGGGGCTGGGGGTCAGCGTCCGCTGGTGTTCGGTGTTGCTGGTGATGGGGGCAGCGGTGGTGGTGGTGGGGCCGGCGGTGCCGGTGGGGCCGGTGGGGCGGGTACCAGCGCTGCGGGTGCTGGCGGCGGTGCCGGTGGTGATGGTGGAGCGGCCGGGGTGGGTGGGGCTGCTGGCGGTGGTGGCGGTGGGGCCGCGGGCAACGCGGGTGCTGGCGGCAAGGGCGGTGATGGTGGTGATGGTGGTGCCGGTGCGGCCGGTGTCGACGCCGCCGGGGGTTCGGGCGCCGATGGTGGTGTCGGGTTTGCTGGGGGTGCTGGTGGTGTCGGCGGCCAGGGCGGCAGCAGCGGTGTTGGTGGTGTCAACGGCGCCGGTGGTCAGGGCGGTGATGGCGGTGTCGGTGGCCAAGGCGGCGCTGGTGGATCGGGTGTCGACGCCGCCGGTGGTGACGGTGGGGCCGGCGGTCAAGGTGGTGCGGCCGGCGCCGGCGGTGCCGCGGGTAGCGGCGGGACTGGTGGGGCCGCGGGCGGCTTCGGTGACGGCGGTACCGGCGGCAAGGGCGGTGCTGGTGGGGCCGGGGACAGCGGCACGGATGCGGCCGTGGGTTCGGGTGCGGCCGGCGGGGCCGGGTTCGCCGGCGGCGCCGGCGGGGCCGGCGGCCAGGGTGGCAGCAGTGGTGCTGGTGGCACTAACGGCAGCGGCGGCCAAGGCGGCACCGGCGGCACCGGCGGCCAAGGCGGTGCTGGTGGATCGGGTGTCGATGCCGCCGGTGGTGACGGTGGTGTTGGTGGGGCCGGTGGGGCGGCCGGCCTCGGTGGTGCTGTGGGCAGCGGCGGGACCGGTGGGGCCGCGGGTAAGGCGGGTACCGGCGGCCAGGGTGGCGCTGGGGGTAACGGTGGTGCCGGTGACAGTGGTGCGGATGCGGCCGTGGGTTCGGGTGCGGTCGGCGGGGTCGGGTTTGCGGGCGGTGCTGGTGGGGCCGGTGGCCAGGGTGGCAGCAGTGGTGCTGGTGGTGTCAATGGCACCGGTGGTCAGGGCGGTAGCGGCGGCACCGGCGGCCAAGGCGGGGCCGGTGGATCCGGTATCGACGCGGCCGGCGGTGACGGTGGTGTTGGTGGGGCCGGTGGGGCGGCCGGCCTCGGCGGTGCTGTGGGCAGCGGCGGGACCGGTGGGGCCGCGGGTAAGGCGGGTACCGGCGGCCAGGGTGGCGCTGGGGGTAACGGTGGGGCCGGTGACAGTGGTGCGGATGCGGCCGTGGGTTCGGGCGCGGTCGGCGGGGCCGGGTTTGCTGGCGGGGCCGGCGGCCAGGGCGGCGCCGGGGCGCCAGCGGTGTTGGTGGTGTCAATGGCACCGGTGGTCAGGGCGGTACCGGCGGCACCGGCGGTCAAGGTGGGGCTGGTGGATCCGGTATCGATGCGGCCGGCGGTGACGGCGGTATCGGCGGCCAAGGTGGGGCGGCCGGCCTCGGTGGTGCGGCGGGTATCGGCGGGACTGGTGGGGCCGCGGGCGGCTTCGGTACCGGCGGTACCGGCGGTGTCGGCGGGACTGGTGGGGCCGGTGGAAGTGGTGTTGATGCGTTGGTCGGTTCGGGCGCGGCTGGTGGTGTTGGGTTTGCTGGCGGTGCCGGTGGTCAGGGTGGTGCGGGTGGCAATAGCGGCGCTGGTGGTGTCAATGGCACCGGCGGTACTGGCGGTATCGGCGGTACCGGCGGCCAAGGTGGTGCTGGTGGATCGGGCACCAACGCCGACGGGGGTGACGGTGGTGTTGGTGGTCAGGGCGGGGCGGCCGGCCTCGGTGGTGCGGCGGGTATCGGCGGGACTGGTGGGGCCGCGGGCGGTTTCGGTGACGGCGGCACCGGCGGCAAGGGCGGTGTCGGTGGGGCCGGTGACAGTGGTGTGGATGCGTTGGTGGGTTCGGGCGCGGCCGGTGGGGCCGGGTTTGCTGGCGGGGCCGGTGGGGCCGGTGGCCAGGGCGGCAGCAGCGGTGCTGGTGGTGCTAATGGCACCGGTGGTCAAGGCGGCACCGGCGGCGCCGGCGGTCAAGGTGGTGCTGGCGGATCGGGCACCGATGCCGCCGGCGGTGACGGTGGTGTTGGCGGCCAGGGCGGGGCGGCCGGTTCGGGCGGTTCGGCGGGTATCGGCGGGACTGGTGGGGCCGCGGGCGGCTTCGGTGACGGCGGCGCTGGCGGCAAGGGCGGTGCCGGTGGGGCCGGGGACAATGGTGTGGATGGGGCCATTGGTTCGGGTGCGACCGGTGGTGTTGGGTTTGCTGGCGGGGCCGGTGGTCAGGGTGGCGCCGGCGGCAGTAGCGGCGCTGGTGGTGTAAACGGCACCGGTGGTCAGGGCGGTATCGGCGGTACCGGCGGCCAAGGTGGTGCTGGTGGATCGGGCACCGATGCCGCCGGCGGTGACGGTGGTGTTGGTGGTCAGGGCGGGGCGGCCGGTTCGGGCGGTTCGGCGGGTAGCGGTGGGACTGGTGGGGCCGCGGGCGGTTTCGGTGACGGCGGCACCGGCGGCAAGGGCGGTGTCGGTGGGGCCGGTGACAGTGGTGTGGATGCGCTGGTGGGTTCGGGCGCGGTCGGCGGGATCGGATTTGCCGGCGGGGCTGGCGGCCAGGGCGGCGCCGGCGGCAGCAGCGGCGCCGGTGGTGTCAATGGCACCGGTGGTCAAGGCGGCACCGGCGGGCTCGGCGGCGCCGGCGGGGCCGGCGGATCAGGCACCAACGCCGCCGGCGGTGACGGTGGTGTTGGTGGGGTCGGTGGGGCGGCCGGTGCCGGCGGTGCGGCGGGTATCGGCGGGACTGGTGGGGCCGCGGGCGGCTTCGGTGACGGCGGCACCGGCGGCACTGGTGGTGTCGGTGGGGCCGGTGACAGCGGTGTGGATGCGCTGGTGGGTTCGGGCGCGGTTGGCGGGATCGGCTTTGCCGGCGGCGCAGGTGGGCAGGGCGGCACCGGCGGCAACTCGGGCAGCGGCGGCACCAACGGCACCGGCGGGGCCGGCGGAAACGGCGGCCAAGGGGGCACCGGCGGTGATGGTGGCAGCGGCCTGGGTGCCAGCGCCGCCGGCGGCAACGGCGGTACCGGCGGCAACGGTGGGGCGGCCGGCGCGGGCGGGACGGCCGGCACCGGTGGGGCCGGTGGGGCTGCAGGTAACGCGGGCACCGGCGGGCAAGGCGGCGTCGGCGGCAACGGTGGTCAAGGCGACAACGGCGCCGCGGGCGCATCCGGCGGCGGCACCGGCGCCACGGGCTTCGCCGGCGGCAAGGGCGGGGCCGGCGGCACCGGCGGCAACTCGGGCAGCGGCGGCACCAACGGCACCGGCGGGGCCGGCGGAAACGGCGGCCAAGGGGGCACCGGCGGTGATGGTGGCAGCGGACTGGGTGCCAGCGCCGCCGGCGGCAACGGCGGTACCGGCGGCAACGGTGGGGCGGCCGGCGCGGGCGGGACGGCCGGCACCGGTGGGGCCGGTGGGGCTGCAGGTAACGCGGGCACCGGCGGGCAAGGCGGCGTCGGCGGCAACGGTGGTCAAGGCGACAACGGCGCCGCGGGCGCATCCGGCGGCGGCACCGGCGCCACGGGCTTCGCCGGCGGCAAGGGCGGGGCCGGCGGCACCGGCGGCAACTCGGGCAGCGGCGGCACCAACGGCACCGGCGGGGCCGGCGGAAACGGCGGCCAAGGGGGCACCGGCGGTGATGGTGGCAGCGGCCTGGGTGCCAGCGCCGCCGGCGGCAACGGCGGTACCGGCGGCAACGGTGGGGCGGCCGGCGCGGGCGGGACGGCCGGCACCGGTGGGGCCGGTGGGGCTGCAGGTAACGCGGGCACCGGCGGGCAAGGCGGCGTCGGCGGCAACGGTGGTCAAGGCGACAACGGCGCCGCGGGCGCATCCGGCGGCGGCACCGGCGCCACGGGCTTCGCCGGCGGCAAGGGCGGGGCCGGCGGCACCGGCGGCAACTCGGGCAGCGGCGGCACCAACGGCACCGGCGGGGCCGGTGGAAACGGCGGCCAAGGGGGCACCGGCGGCCAAGGCGGGACTGGCAGCGACGGAATCAGCCAGACCGGCACCAAGGTCATCAACGGTGGTGGCGGCGACGGCTCTGCCGGCGGCAGCGGCGGCAACGGCGGCCACGGCGGCCTTGCCGGTGCCGGCGGCGCCGCCGGCAGCGGCGGCAGCGGCGGCAGCGCGGGCGCCAATGGCATCGGCGGCGGCGGCGGCAAGGGCGGCGACGGGGGCACTGGCGGCAACGGCGGCAGCGGCGCCAAAGGCATCGGCGTTGGCTGGTCCGGCGGCAATGGCGGCACCGGCGGCGTTGCCGGGGCCGGCGGCGATGGCGGAGCCGGCATTGATGGTGCCGGCGGCGGCACCGGAGGGGTCGGCGGCAGCGGCGGCAGCGGCGGCACCGGAGGTGGCGGCGGAGCCGGCTCTGTCTTTAGCAACGGTGGCACCGGTGGCGAAGGTGGTGGCGGCGGCAACGGCGGCAGGGGCGGCAACGGCGGCGCCGGCGCCGGCACCGGCGGCCAGGGCGGCACCGGCGGGGACTCCGGGACTGGCGGGAACGGCGGCGCTGGCGGTAGCTCCGGCGGCGCCGGCGGCGCTGGCGGCAACGGCGGTAGCGCCGGCAGCGGTGGCACCGGCGGTGACGGCGGCACGGGTGGCGGCGCGGGCGGGCAAGGCGGCAACGGCGGTGTCGGCGGCAACGGCGGCGAGGGCCACGATGGCAGCGGCAACAACGTCGGAGGCACCAGTGGCATCGGCGGCATCGGCGGCAACGGCGGCAACGGCGGCAGCGGCAACGGCGGCAACGGCGGCAACGGCGGCACCGGCGGCAACGGCGGCAACGCCACCTACACCGGTGGGCAGTCGGTTCAGGGTAGCGCTACCAGCGGGTCCAACGGCGGCAACGGCGGCAACGGCGGCAACGGCGGCAGCGCCTCAGGCGGCGGCAACGGCGGAAACGGCGGTGTCGGCGGCAACGGCGGTTCGGGCAATACGGGCGCCAACAATCTCGGTGCCGGCTATGCCGGTGGTGGTACCGGCGGCAACGGCGGGAGCGCCGGGACCGGCGGCAACGGCGGCGACGCTTCGGGCGGCGGTATCGGCGGCGCCGGCGGGAGCGGCGGGACCGGCGGCAACGGCGGCGCCGGCGGCTCCACGGACGGAATTTTTTGTTGGGGCGGCAACGGGGGCAACGGCGCCAACGGCGGCAACGGCGGCAACGGCGGCAACGGCGGCGGCGGGGGCGACGGCGGCGACGGCGGCAGCGGCGGCAGCGGCGGCAGCGCCGGCACCGCCGATACTGGTTCTGGCGGCACCCCCGGCATCCCCGGCAGCAACGGCGCCACCGGCGCCGACGGGCAGCCGGGGTCGTAATGGCATCTTTTAGTGCACATCGTGGCTGTTGATCTCCGCGAGTGCTTCAGCGAGATCGTCGGGTAGCGGGTCTGCGGCGGTGAGGATCTGGCGGCCGGCTCTGATCTGTACTGCGCGGTAGCGGCGAGCTATACGCACGAATTTCTCGATACTCCAAACCGGTTTGGCGCTCAATCCAGTGACTGAGCGCCATCGCGGCGAACACCACGGTCAGGTGAGCGTCGATCGAGTCGCGGGCGCGAGCGCGAATGTCAGCGGCAACAAGATATGCGCGGTTGGGGTTGTGGTGTTCAACATTTGCTGGGCCGGGCGGCGTTGAGTGGAGCTGTTGAGAACCAAGGTGTGTGCAATAGCCCTGGGCTGAGTCGGCCAGGGTCATAAGGTCGCGTCGTCGTTGTCGTGGGTTTGGGCTGCACGGGTCGGGCCGGCAAGGGCCGGGTCGTGCTGTGTCGACAGGAGGATGGCCATGGCGTTTGTGTTCGTGTCTTCGGAGGTGTTGGCTGCGGCGGCGGCGGATTTGTCGGCGTTGGGGTCGACGATTGGTGCGGCCAGTGCGGCGGCGGCGGGGGCTACGACGGGGTTGGCTAGTGCTGCGCAGGATGAGGTGTCGGCGGCGATCGCGGGGTTGTTTTCTCAGCATGGGCGCGATTATCAGGTGTTGGCGGGGCGGGTGGCGGGGTTTCATGACGAGTTCACTCGGGCGTTGGCTGTGGGTGGGCGGGTGTATGCGGGGGCCGAGGCGGTCAATGTCGGTCAGTTGGTGCTTGATGCGGTCAACGCGCCGACTGAGGTGTTGGTGGGGCGGGCGTTGATTGGTGATGGTGCTGATGGGGCTAGTGGTGCGGTGGGTCAGCGTGGTGGTGATGGTGGGTTGTTGTTCGGTAGTGGGGGTAGTGGGGGTAGTAGCAGTGATCCGGGGGCGGCGGGGGGTGCGGGGGGTTCGGCGGGGTTGATCGGCAATGGTGGGGCCGGCGGAACGGGTGGGGCCGGGGGGACTGGTGGTGCCGGGGGCCGTGGCGGGTTGGTGTTGGGCAATGGTGGGGCTGGTGGGGCCGGTGGGAGTTCGACCGCGGTGGGGGCCACCGGTGGGATGGGTGGTGTTGGTGGTGCGACGGGGTTGTTTGGCCATGGCGGGGCGGGTGGGGCCGGTGGGGCCGACACCGTTGGTCATGGTGGTGACGGTGCTGCCGGGGGGCGCGGCGGCTGGCTTGTGGGTAACGGTGGTGCGGGTGGGGTTGGTGGGGCTGGCAGCATCTCGGGTGGTACCGGCGGGGCCGGTGGTAGCTCCGCGCTGTGGGGTCAGGGCGCTCAGGGTGGGGCTGGTGGGGCGGCCAGTGCGGGTGATGGTGCTGGCGGGGCGGGTGGGGCCGGTGGTCATGCCACCGTGTTTGGTTCCGGTGGTGCGGGTGGGGCCGGCGGCAGCAGCCCTGACGGTGATGGTGGTGCTGGTGGGGCTGCGGGGCGCGGCGGCTGGCTGGTCGGCAGTGGCGGGGCCGGCGGGGCCGGCGGGTCTGGTAGCACGAGCGGTGGGGCTGGCGGGGCCGGCGGCGACTCTGCGCTGGTGGGTCGGGGCGGGGTCGGCGGGGCTGGTGGGGCCGCTAGCGGTGGCGGCGGTCAGGGCGGGGCCGGCGGGGCCGCGGGCAGGGCCGGGTTGCTGGGGTCCGGCGGGGTCGGTGGGGCCGGTGGGAGCAGCCCCAGCGGTGATGGTGGTGATGGTGGGGCCGGGGGCCGCGGTGGGTGGCTTGTCGGTAACGGCGGGGCTGGTGGGGTCGGCGGCAACGGTGGTGACAGCGCCGGGAACGGCGCTGTCGGCGGTAATTCTGTGGTGTTTGGTCTAGGTGGTGATGGCGGTGCCGGTGGGGCGGGTAGCAGTGCCGGTGGTCATGGTGGGGCTGGGGGTCGTGGTGGGTGGCTGGTGGGCTCCGGGGGTGTTGGTGGGGCCGGTGGTGATGGCGGCGACACCGGTGGTCATGGCGGGGCCGGTGGGGATTCGGTGGTGTGGGGTCATGGTGGGCGTGGCGGGACTGGTGGTGATGGTGGCATTAGTGGTGGTCATGGTGGTGATGGCGGCGAGGCGTTGGTGGTGGGTCATGGTGGGCGCGGTGGGGCCGGTGGGACCGGTGGTGGTGATGGTGGTGATGGTGGGCGCAGTGGGTGGCTGCTGGGGGCCGGGGGTAGTGGTGGGGTGGGCGGGGCCGGGCATGCTGGTGGGGCGGGTCAAGATGGCGGTGACGGCGGTGATGGTGGTCGCGGTGGGGCCGGTGGGTGGTTCGGGTGGGCCGGTGATGGCGGCACCGGCGGGGTCGGTGGTGCTGGTGGGGCCGGGGTGGATGGGTTGGCCGATGAGGTCGGCGGCGATGGCGGGGCCGGTGGGGCTGGTGGGGTCGGTGGGGCTGGGGGTCAGCGTCCGCTGGTGTTCGGTGTTGCTGGTGATGGGGGCAGCGGTGGTGGTGGTGGGGCCGGCGGTGCCGGTGGGGCCGGTGGGGCGGGTACCAGCGCTGCGGGTGCTGGCGGCGGTGCCGGTGGTGATGGTGGAGCGGCCGGGGTGGGTGGGGCCGCTGGCGGTGGTGGCGGTGGGGCCGCGGGCAACGCGGGTGCTGGCGGCAAGGGCGGTGATGGTGGTGATGGTGGGGCCGGTGCGGCCGGTGTCGACGCCGCCGGGGGTTCGGGCGCCGATGGTGGTGTCGGGTTTGCTGGGGGTGCTGGTGGTGTCGGTGGCCAGGGCGGCAGCAGCGGTGTTGGTGGTGTCAACGGCGCCGGTGGTCAGGGCGGTGATGGCGGTGTCGGTGGCCAAGGCGGCGCTGGTGGATCGGGTGTCGACGCCGCCGGTGGTGACGGTGGGGCCGGCGGTCAAGGTGGTGCGGCCGGCGCCGGCGGTGCCGCGGGTAGCGGCGGGACTGGTGGGGCCGCGGGCGGCTACGGTGACGGCGGTACCGGCGGCAAGGGCGGTGCTGGTGGGGCCGGGGACAGCGGCACGGATGCGGCCGTGGGTTCGGGTGCGGCCGGCGGGGCCGGGTTCGCTGGCGGCGCCGGCGGGGCCGGTGGCCAGGGTGGCAGCAGTGGCGCCGGCGGCACCAACGGCAGCGGCGGCCAAGGCGGCACCGGCGGCACCGGCGGACAAGGCGGCACCGGCGGATCAGGCACCAACGCCAACGGCGGTGACGGCGGCACCGGCGGTAACGGCGGAGCGGCCGGGGCGGGCGGGGCCGCAGGCACCGGCGGCGCCGGAGGAGTCGCCGGCAGCTTCGGTGACAGTGGCACCGGCGGCAAGGGCGGCACCGGCGGTGCCGGCGGCCAGGGTGCCACCAGTGAGAGCACCGGCGTCGGCGAAACCGGCTTTACCGGCGGCCAAGGCGGCACCGGTGGACAAGGCGGCACCAGCGGCACCGGCGGCACCAACGGCAACGGCGGCCAAGGCGGCACCGGAGGCACCGGAGGCAACGGGGGCAACGGGGGTGCCGCCGCTGCCTCCGACGGCGGTGACGGCGGCCAAGGCGGCACCGGCGGAGCAGCCGGGGCAGGCGGTGCTGCGGGCACCGGCGGCACCGGCGGGGTCGCCGGCAGCTTCGGCGACGGCGGCACCGGCGGCAAGGGCGGCACCGGCGGCAAGGGCGGCACCGGCGCCAGCGCCGCCGCAGGCTCGGGCGCAGACGGCGGGACCGGGTTCGCCGGCGGGGCCGGCGGCCAGGGCGGCCAAGGCGGCGCTAGCGGCACCGGCGGCACCAACGGCAGCGGCGGCCAAGGCGGTACCGGCGGCACCGGCGGCCAGGGCGGCACCGGCGGATCAAGCATCAGTGCCGACGGTGGTGATGGCGGCACCGGCGGCGTCGGCGGGGCAGCCGGGGCAGGCGGTGCTGCGGGCACCGGCGGCACCGGCGGGGCCGCCGGCAGCTTCGGCACCGGCGGTACCGGCGGCAAGGGCGGCACCGGCGGGTGGCGGCGGCCAGGGCGCCAGCGGCGAGGGCCCCGGCGTCGGCGGAACCGGCTTCACCGGCGGCCGGCGGCACCGGCGGCCAAGGCGGCGCTAGCGGCGCCGGTGGCACCAACGGCAGCGGCGGCCAAGGCGGCACCGGCGGCACCGGCGGCCAAGGCGGCACCGGCGGATCCGGCATCAGTGCCGACGGTGGTGACGGCGGCACCGGCGGCACCGGCGGGGCAGCCGGGGCAGGCGGTGCCGCCGGCACCGGCGGCACCGGCGGGGTCGCCGGCAGCTTCGGCACCGGCGGCACCGGCGGCAAGGGCGGCACCGGCGGCGACGGCGGCCAGGGCACCAGCGGCGAGGGCCCCGACGTCGGCGGAACCGGCTTCACCGGCGGCCAAGGCGGCACCGGCGGCCAAGGCGGCAACAGCGGCGCCGGTGGCACCAACGGCAGCGGCGGCCAAGGCGGCACCGGTGGCACCGGCGGCCAAGGCGGCACGGGCGGTGATCAGGGGCTGATCGGCGACGGCGGTGATGGCGGCACCGGCGGCACCGGCGGGGCGGCCGGGGCAGGCGGTGCCGCGGGCACCGGCGGCACCGGCGGGGTGGCCGGCAGCTTCGGCGACGGCGGCACCGGCGGCAAGGGCGGCACCGGCGGCGCCGGTGCCCCCGGTACCAACGCCGCCGCAGGCTCGGGCGCAGACGGCGGCACCGGCTTCACCGGCGGCCAAGGCGGCACCGGCGGCCAAGGCGGCAACAGCGGCGCCGGTGGCACCAACGGCAGCGGCGGCCAAGGCGGCACCGGCGGTACCGGCGGCCAAGGCGGCACCGGCGGATCAGGCACCAAGGCCGACGGCGGTGACGGCGGCACCGGCGGAGACGGCGGAGCAGCCGGGGCAGGCGGTGCCGCAGGCACTGGCGGCACCGGCGGCACGACCGGCAACGCGGGCACCGGCGGAGACGGCGGCACCGGCGGGACCGGCGGCCATGGAAGTACCGGCAGCAGCGGCGCAGTCGGTACCACAGGCGGCACCGGCTTCGCCGGCGGCACGGGCGGCCAAGGCGGCCAAGGCGGATCGGCTGCCGCCGGCGGCACCAACGGCAACGGCGGCCAAGGCGGCACCGGCGGCGACGGCGGCCAAGGCGGGGCCGGCGGCAACGCCGACTCAACCAACACCGGCGGCCACGGGGGCCTCGGTGGCAACGGCGGCGCCGGGGGCGCCGGAGGCATCAGCGGCACCGGTGCCGGGGCGGCAGGCGACGGGGGCGGTGGCGGACAAGGTGGCACGGGGGGTACCGGCGGCAACGGCGGCGTGGGCTTCGGACTGAACACCGGGGGCGACGGCGGCACCGGCGGCTCCGGCGGCATCGGCGGGACCGGCGGGACCGCCGCGGCCGGCGGCGTGAACGGCTCCGGCGGCACCGGCGGCTCCGGCGGCATGGGCGGTGGCGGTGGGGCTACCAATGTCGCTGGCACCGCCGGGGGCAATGGCGGTGACGGCGGTGCCGGGGGCGACGCCGGCTCTGGTGCCGGCGCTGCGGGCAACGGGGGCACCGGCGGCGCCGGCGGCAACGGTGCTACAGGCAGTCTTGCTGGCGCGGGTACCGGTCAGGACGATACTTTGCAAGGCGGATCAGGCGGCAACGGCGGTGCGGGCGGTACTGGCGGCAGCGCCCCCACGGGTGGCGTGAACGGCGACGGCGGCCGAGGCGGCAACGGTGGTGACGGCGGCCCCGGCAGCAACCCCATTAACGGCGTTGCCACCGGCGGCACCGGCGGCACCGGCGGTGCCGGTGGCACCGGCGGGCATTCGGGCACTGGTGCCGGTACCGTGGGCGTCGGGGGAGACGGTGGTTTGGGCGGAAACGGCGGCGTGGGCGGCACCGGAGCTCCCAACAGCAGCGGCCAGGGTGCCACCGGCGGCAAGGGCGGCACCGGCGGCGTGGGCGGCGAGGGCGGCGATAGCACCGCCGGCGGCACCGGCGGCACCGGCGGCCAAGGCGGCACCGGCGGCACCGGCGGCCAAGGCGGCACTGGCAGTAGCTCGCAGCCCGGTAACACCGGCGACGACGGTGATATCGGCAATGCCGGCACCGGCCCCAGCGGCAGCACCGGCGGCACCGGCGGTACCGGCGGTTCTGGCGGTGCCGGCGGCACCGGCTCCGCCTAGCATGTATGGAACGGCCGGCCCGTGTGGTTCCGTTGGGTCGTGGGTTGTCTCACGATCGTGGCGGGGCAGAGCTGTCCATTGACAAGAGCCACTGCGGAAAGGGCCGGCCGTTATGCCTAGTGTTACTCAGCTGGACCTGGTGTTTCTAGCCGCTTGAGGATCGACTTTCGACAATTTGTTGGCGATGTGGAATGAGTTTCTTGCGCCGAATCCTCAAGCGGCTAGGGGTGTTTCGATGGCGAGATCGGTGAACAGTGTTTGCATGTCGATGCGGATTCGTTCGTAGTCACGGTCGACGCGTGTCCAATGCGCGGGTTTGCGTCCCATCTTCGGGCTGTGCACGCCAGCGAGGATCGGGGCGATGATCTGGTCACGCAGGGTGAGCAGGGCGGCGATGGTGCGCGCCGCCAGCGCTGAAACCCGGTAGCGGCGGGCGCGGCCGGGTTTGTCAACGAGCTGTTTGCCGCGCAGTTTGCGCAGGTCGTAGCCCGCCTAGCGGACGTTGTAAGCGCTGTCGTCTACCCCGGTGAGGGCGTGGACTTTGGCGGCGAACTCGGCGACGGTGAACCCGTTGGGCGCGGGCGCCAACGCCAACACGCCGCGCAGCGCCTCATGCATGCGGGGTCTGTTGAGGTCGACACCGCCGATGCGGGAAGCGCCCAGCGTCGATCCGGTGGGCAGCTCATCGAGGATGCCGTCGTCGAGAAATCCGGTGTCTACACAGTCCAAGGCGGTGGCGAACCGCTCGGCGATACCGGCCAGCTGAGTGACGATCTGCGGAAACTTCTCGATCATGCGCCCGCAGCGCAAATCGGCGGTATTGTGCGCGATCGCCTCGAAGCGAAGCACGCGTTCGCCTTTGGTATAGGCCTTGCCGGTCAGCCGCCCGAAGTGCAGCTTGAACACGGTCAGGTCATACGTAGGTGTCTCGATCGCGGCTTCGATCGCCGAGGAACCCTTGCGGGTGCGGTACGGGCGCCGCGCGGCGCCGAAGATGGTGCGGATTTTGGGCGCATCCAGCCGAGAACGGGTGCGATCCACCACAGCATCGAACACCTGCTGCATCCTGGCGCCCTCGGAAAAGATCAGGTTGCGGCTGTACTCGAGCTGGTAGACGGCGAATCCGTAACCGAATCCACTGCGCTGTTGCTCGTCAAGATCGAGCCCAAAACACAAACACGCCGAATAGATCCATCGTTGGCAGACCTGGCCCAGCCGCCCTACAGCCGCATCCTGCGACAAGGCATCTGCGATCCGGGCCAGGCCTGCGGGGTCGGCGATTGCGGTAAAGCAGTTGCCGGCCTTGGTAAATGCTATCCCCGCCGCGGCAGCTTGCCGAGCCAC
Organism: Mycobacterium riyadhense; assembly: GCF_963853645.1. Taxonomy (NCBI): domain Bacteria; kingdom Bacillati; phylum Actinomycetota; class Actinomycetes; order Mycobacteriales; family Mycobacteriaceae; genus Mycobacterium; species Mycobacterium riyadhense. Next base: position 449,015 of record NZ_OY970457.1, read on the forward strand.
GAACTCATGCCCGTTGAGGATGATCTGCGCGCCGAACGGCGGATGCCCGCTCATCTTGATCGTCACGTGACCCCATTGCGGGTCGATGATGTGAAACGAATAGTGGTTGACGTATTCGCGTCTCCTCTCGATGTTGACGATTCGGCCGGTGTTCGGTGAGCGCTTCACCTTCCACACCGGCGCCGGGGCCTTGGTGACCAGCACCAAAAACACCCCGGTGCCGACCTCATGGGTGGCCAGATACTCCTCGGCGATACGGTGCTTGCGCTCTCCGGACTTGCAGAAGATCACCGGTACCGCGTTGGCTGCGCCCCAGGCCTTGACCCGGCGCGCGAACCGCCCCGCCATCCGCATCAGATGCGTGTTGTCCAACTCGTCGTCGCTGCCGTCGTGCAGCCGCCGCCACCAGGTGCGTAACCCACCCTGGTGGTATCCCAGCGGGTAGAACGCGTTGAGCACGATCCGATCCACGCAGTCATAACTGCCGGTCACCAAATCCGAATACCGCAGGCTGAACTCATCGCTGGACACCCGCTCAACCTACGAAACCACCCGCCCACGTGAGGTGAAACTGCCCGAAGGGCCACCGCCGCCGGGCGAAGTCCCGGCTGCGGCGTAGAACAACTTTTCAGAGGCCACTTGACAGGGCAGTCCCACATCAGAACGGCGCTGATGTAAGGCCCCTGGTGGGGTTGATGTCTGCAGCATTCAAGGTTTGACCGCAAGCGGCGCGCGGTGCGATCCCCTTGGGCGACCTCTGAAGGCGTACCCGCAGGTATTGATGGCTGGGTTACGCGATGGCCCAGTCACCGGGTCCGTGGTGTAGGCCCAGGGGGCCAGTCGGGCGAGGTTGAGTGCGCTGGCTCGAGTCAAGATGTCGGTCAGGATCCGTTTTGTGCCACGGCAGCGGGCGTTGCGCCCACCCCAGGGCCGGCGGGTGAAGTGGCCGATTTTTCGTTCGACGACGGGCCGATAGGTCCAGTAATCCTGGCGCCGGTCCGGGTCTTTTGACGGGCCTTGGCATGCTGCAGCGCGGCTTCATGCGGGTGGATGCTGGTCACGCGTCTCCGGTGGGCTTTCGTGCACGCCGACCGCAGCGGGCAAGACCCGCACAGCGCGTCGAAGCGGGCCAACCGCTGCCGGCGGCCCTCGCGGATGACCACCGTGTGCTGGGCCGGGCACGTGACCGTGCCGGCTGCCAGGTCAATGCTGAACCGGTCTTTGGAATAGCCGTTGGCGTTACGCACCGGGGGGACTTTGGCGCGCATGTCATGGCCTCGTGTGGTCTGCTCATCCAGGGTCGCTCCGTCGGCGTAGGCCGAATCCCCTCAAAATGTTTCGACTCACCGCCGTCTCGTGAGCCACTGCGAGAGTCCGTGGCGGTGTCGACAGGCTCGCCGGCGGTCGTCTCGGTGCCGGCGACAGGCTCACCGCCAGCCGGTTGGGAGTCGGCGCCAGAATCACTGACGGCGGGCCGGACATGACCATCAGATGCGCCCGTGGCGGGTTAGTCGAGCAGTTCATCGATGACCTCGCGGTCAGAAGTGTTGGCCGCCGTGACGGCCACCGCGGTAACCCACTCATCAAAGGGATCAACCCCCAGGTGGCTCTTGTACCCATCGAATCGAAGGTCCGCGCCCGCGACTTGTGCCCATGGCGGGCCTCTGTACGGTAGGGCTGGCTATGTGGGCACCAGTGGTGCGGCCGGAGGCGGCGTTGGCGGCACTGGCCTGAGCGGCAGTGCGGGTGGTACTGGCGGATATGGCGGCTCGGCCGGTGCCGACGGCGTCAACGGTAACGGTAGTGCCGGTGGTGCCGGTGGTGGCGGTGGCCAAGGTCGTGTCGGTGGGGACGGCGGTAGCGGTGTGGGCTACGGCGTCGCCGGCGGTGATGGTGGAACGATGGGGCCGCGGGGCCGGCGGAAATGGCGGAGGCGGAGGAGACGGCGGAACCGGCGGCAACGGCGGAGGCGGAGGAAGAGGAGACGGCGGCAACGGAGGCGGCGGTACCGGCGCCGGTGCCGCCGGAGGTACTGGCGGAACCCCTGGCACCCCGGGTACCGGACCCGGTGGCCAGGGCCCCTCAGGAAGCGGCGGCACCAACGGCGCTTCGGGCGCCGATGGGTGACACGGATGATTATCCGGAGGCGAAATCACAACTCCCCGTTCAAATTTAAAATTCAAGACTCGCATAAGTGGCGCCGCCGCTAGCGGGATCAATTGGAGGACAAGCGATGATCGAATTGCCATGCACAGATGCGGATTATTCATCCGCGGGGCAGACGTTTTCGCGAGCTTGTGGATTTTGGCTTTCGCCTAGCAGAGACCGCTGGGAATCCCGCGAGCGGGAGTGGTCTCCTGCGTGGGCATTATCTGAGGGAAGGGCACCCGATAGGGGGGAGTTACCTGCGCCATAGTCGCGACGGTGTCGGGAACGCACTGCACCTGTTGCGGCACGGCCTGCAATGCGGGGTGGTCCAAGAACGGTGCCGATGAGTTGGGTGGGACGGCGAAATTGAAGGTTGACGTCATATCGCCGGTCACACTTCTGCGCCAGGTGGTCAGGTTGGGAACCGGCACACCGAACCGTTTCTCGAGCAACCGCAGTTGCGAGGTGTGGTCGAAGGTGTCATGCACCATCAGCGGCCCACGGCTGTAGGGAGAGATGACGATGCAGGGGACCCGATAGCCCAGACCAATCGGCCCGCGGATGCCGCCGGACCCGTTGACCGCGTCGATGTCGGGGACCGTGACGTATTCGCCGGGAGTTCCCGGCGGTGCGGTAGTGGGTGTGACGTGGTCAAAGAAGCCCCCGTTTTCGTCATAGCTGACGATCAATGCGGTCTTTTCCCACACCGCGGGATTGGACAGCAAAATCCGGAGGAGATTGACGATCGCGGTGCCGCCGACGGCCGGTGCTACCGGAAGTGCGGGATGTTCGGATGCCTGGAACCCGGGCAGCACCCACGAAACCTGTGGCAGCCTGTTGGTTGCGACGTCGGCGATGAAGTCCCCGGGATAAGTGGGGGCGATGCCGTAGCGGGCAATGTTTGAGCGCGGATCTTGGGCCTGTTTGAAGTCGACGAGCATCCCGTTGTAGCCAATGACCGTGTTGTTAAGCGCCCCCAGAAGCTTGTTTTGGTACAGCTTCCAACTGATGCCGGCATCGCTGAGGTTGTCCGGCATGGTGCGCCAACTGAATTGGCCTTGCGGTTGGATGGTGGGGTCTATGAGCAGCGGGCCGCCCTGGACCCCATCGGGATCGATCCATGCGCTTATCCAGTACAGCCGGTTCGGCGAGGTTCCGCCTAGCAGCGAACAGTGATAGCCATCGCAGATGGTGAAGGTATCGGCCAGTAGATAGTGGATCGGTTGGTCTTGGCGGGTGTAATAGCCCATCGTCACCGGGACGTTGCCGTGCACGGTTTGTTTTGCGGCCTGCGCGGGCAACCAATTGTCGTTGGCGCCGTTGTTCCATGACTGGTGGATCGTGATCCATTGGTGGGCAGGGGTGTTCACGCACGCGCCGTTGAGCACAGGGCCCCTGGTGGTGTCGAAACGGTACGGGATCGTGACCCCGGCGGCGTCAATCGACTGTGTCTGAGGGTTCCAGCCCTTTTGCTGGAATAATGGCGAGGGCGTGTTGAAGCCATTGACGCCCGACAGTGAGCCGAAGTAGTGATCGAATGACCGGTTCTCCTGAAGCAGGAACACGAAGTGCTCGATATCGGTCAAATGGCCACCACACGGACCCGCCCCGTACGCCTTCTCGATCACCGGGCCGACCAAGGACATCACTGCGCCGGCGCTGCTTGCCGCGGCGAGCCTGGCCATAAACTCTCGCCGAGACATGCCATCAACTGGATGTTTGCCCACCACCACGTCCTTCCCGCCACACGTTGCAGTTCACGGTATATTTGCGTTGGCGATCAGCCACTAAGCGCGCCCGGTGTGTCGTGCCCAGATTTTGCTGCTGCTCGCCCATCCATGTTTTGACCTGCTGCAGTCAGATCGAATGAGGATCTTTGAGTACGGGTTTCTCAACCTATGTGACTCGATTGCGTTAGAGCGCATGGGTTGTGGGCCGCTCCGCCTACCCGCAAGCATGGGGATTTTTGCTCGGTAGCCGGTGGCGGGTCGTCGGCAGTTAGTTAGCATCGAGGGATGCCACCGACTCCGGTTGATTTCAGTAGGCGGTGGGCTGCAGCGTGGAATGCCCGCGAACAGGATGCGGTCCTTGCTTTTTTCGCGATGACGCCACATTCACTTCCCCGTTCGCCGCGGAGGTACAGCCCGAAAGTGGCGGCGTTATCTGTGGTAAGCACCAGTTGCGCAAGTACTGGTCCATAGGCCTTGATCATCTGGCCTGATCCGCATTTCGATGGTGGAAGCCGTTTATGTAGGCGTCGCGACGATCGTTGTCAACTATCGAAACCAGCGGGGTCGGCTCCTCAACGAAGTGTTTGATTTTCGATGGTGACCTTATCCGCGAAGGTCACGGGACCTACATATATCCGGAAAGCTAACCGACACAAGGAGTTAGCGCTAGCTCAGTCGTAATCCATTGGGCAAGGACGATCGAATCCGGGGGAACTGCGAGGATTCCTCGTGCCGACCGCTTGCCTCGATAGGCGTTCATACGGCTATGGCCGTGGGCTGGTCGGTAGTGGAAGTTTGCGCCGAGCAGCTCTGTCGGATCACGGCTTTGGCTCTACACCGGGCTTTGATGGCTCTACCGACTTAGCACGGACGTAGTTGCCTGGTTCTGAGTGGCGCCTGCCGTGATTGGGGGGTGCAGGCCACTGTACCCTGCGTCGTTGGTTGTCGAGGTTGCGGAACCCGAAGGCGATGCGCCCGACGTGTTTGACGATGCGGTTGTCACCTTCCTGCGAGCATTGGACAGGCCAGTGATGGTCGCGAGAATCATTGGCTGCTGCCAAGTTTCGATCGTTTCGGCGAGGTCGTGGATCTCCGGGGCAGAGGTTGCCGCACAGAAGGCGTAGAACCGGTACAACGCTGCGGCGAGGTCGTAGCGCAGCCCGCCGGTCGTGGTGTAGGCCAGCATGTCACGTAGCAGCTCCTGGCGATCCAGGCGGCCAGGATGTAGCCGTTGGGGTCCGCGCCATCCAACGCGGCGATCAGGCGGGCGCGTTGGCGGCCGCGACGGCACCGGCTGTCCCAGGTGGTGCGCCGCCGCACCGCCTCGCCATCTGGTTGGCGCGTTTGACCAGGTGAAAGCGATCCACGATCAGCTGTGCATGCAGCAGCGCGACGCGCACGGCCTTGGCGTGGGTCACTGACATGTCGATCGCCACATGCGTGATCGACTCGCGCCAGTCCCCGTCGCGTTGGCCGAGCCAGTCGATCACCGGCGCCGCCGAGCGGCCGTTGACCTGCACCAACAGACCACCCGTCTCGGTCATGTCGACCACCCCGGTGTCGAACCGATCGATCCAGACCCGCTTCCCGGTCTATTGGCACGTCTCGTATTTCGCTTTGCCCCTACGGGTCTGGTCGATACCGAGCACTCTCACCGGTTCGGGTTCGGCGCCCAGCACCGGGGTCGGCGGTCGCAGCTACCGCCTCGTGGCAGGTGTTCCAGGTGCAGCCGTAGGCGGCGGCGACCGCGGTCAACCGACCGATCATCGTCGAGCACCGCTGAGGCCATCTCCGATTTGGCCCGCGTCGTCATGCGCGCCCCGAGCCGGGATCGCTGGAGTCGACTCGGTGAACGACTTGCGCTTGCATAACACGTTGGTGCACAGCCATTTACGTTTACGCCACACGATTCGCGGGCGGTCCGGGCCGATCTTGATATCGCGCGGACGGGTCGTGACCCACGCCTGCAACCGCGACGATCACGTCGCGCACTTTGGACATTTACCGACCCACTGGTCGGCAGTGCCGACAACGACCACGCGGACACTGTCCCCGCCCACCGTCACCGTGTCGACGACGATTCCCTCAAGACCCAGCAGCAATGTACTACCGTTGGACAAGCTCGGGCTTTCTGCGATCTGGATGTGTGAGAACACCTAGTTCACAAGGGCGCGAGCCCTTAATCAATCACCGACACGATCCGAATCGGTCACACCAGACCCCATCAAAGTCGAAGAGCCGCTTTGATGGCTCTTGAATTTTGAACGGGCAGTAGTGATTTCGCCCTCATACGGCGTGTCGTTGCGTGGGGAGGCCCTTGGCCTTCCGAAGTCTGAAGTTGCGACTTTTCAGGCGAATGGAAGGAACCAAGGGGCTGTGTCTGACGGTACGACATTGTTGTTAGGGCTGCCAGGAGTACGGGTCGAGCGTGTCGAGCGGCTCGGTCCGGGCACCCGGGTGGTGCATGTGGTGACCGCCGAGCCGACGGCGGCGGCATGCCCAGGGTGTGGGGTGGTGTCGACTTCGGTGAAGGAGCAGGTAACCACCTCGCCGCGCGACATTCCCTACGGTCAGGACTCGATCGTGTTGCGGTGGTCCAAGACGTGTTGGCGTTGTCGGAGATTACTGCGAGCGCGGCTCGTTCACCGAGGTCATTGAGCAGGTCCCGGCGCGGGCGCGCACCACTGCTCGGTTGCGCACCGCGATCGGTGCGGCGATCGGCGATGCGGCCCGCTCGGTGGCCGAGGTCGCCGACGCTCACGGTGTGTCGTGGCCGACGGCGCACCGCGCCTTTATCGCCCACGCCGGCGAGCAGCTCAAAAGGCCGGCGCTCACGCCGGCCCTCGGCATCGACGAGACCCGCCGCGGTAAGCCCCGCTGGCAGCACTACCCGGCCACCTGTCGGTGGATGCGGGTTGACCCGTGGGATACCGGGTTTGTCGATTTGGTCGGAGATCAGGGCCTGTTGGGACAGCGCGAAGGTCGCACCGGTGCGGAGGTGATTGACTGGCTGGCCGCACAAAGCGAGGAATTTCGGGCCGGGGGCAAGTTCGTGGCCATCGACCCGGCCGCGGTCTACGCCACGGCGATCCGCACCCCAACGTAGCGGTCGTGGTCGATCATTTCCACTTGGTCAAACTCGCCAACGATGCTGTGACCAGGGTGCGCCGACGGTCACCTGGGAGCTGCGCGAGCGTCGTGGCCGCAAACTGGATCCGGAATGGGCCAACCGGCGCCGCCTGCTGCGGGCGCGAGAACGCCTGTCGCGCAAGAGCTTCGCCACAATGCAGTGGACAGATCCTGTCGGCCTGGATCGCCAAGGAAGAACTACGCACCCTGCTCTCCACCGTTCGCCTCGGCGGCGATCCACACCTGACTCGGCATCGGCTACACCGGTTTTGTCCTGGTGCATCGACTCGCAGATCCCCGAACTGCTCACCCTGGCCGCCACCGTCGACGCCTGGTGGCCCGAAATCCAGGGCTTCGTCGCCACCGGCATCACCAACGCCCGCAGCGAGGGCTACAACCGGCTAGTCAAACACGTCAAACGCGCCGCTTGCGGATTCCGAAACCCCAACAACTCGGCCCGCCGGACACCATTCCACTGCACCAGCAAACAGCGGACCGCAACCCAGTTTTCATTTGGGGATTGATTACCCGGTCAAAGTCAAACGGCCGGATTAGGTAGCGGGTGATGTTGGTTGGTGGGTGTGGTGGTGGGGGTTTTGTGGGGGTGTTGGTTGTGGTTGGTGACTGTGGGTGGGGGTTGGGGTTGTGGTGTTGTACAGGTGTTGGGGTGGGGGTGGTGTGGGGGGTGTGTAGATCCTTGGTTGTGCGCTGTTTGTGCTGGGTGGGGTGGGTGTGGGTCGTAGGGTTGGTGGGTCGTTGTCGGTGGCGGTGGCGCCGGTGTGGTGGGAGGGTTGTCATGTCGTCGTTTGTGGTGGTGTCTCCGCAGGTGGTGTTGGCGGCGGCGGCGGATTTGTCGGTGTTGGGGTCGACGATCAGCGCGGCCAGCGCGGCGGCGGCAAGCGCGACGACAGCGGTGGCTAGTGCGGCACAGGATGAGGTGTCGGCGGCGATCGCGGGGTTGTTTTCTGAGCATGGGCGGCAGTATCAGGTGTTGGCGGGGCGGGTGGCGGGGTTTCATGAGCAGTTCAGCGCGGTGTTGGCCGCCAGCGCGGGGGGGTATGCGGGCGCGGAGGCTTCCGCGGCGCAGAGCCTGCTGGATGCGGTGAACGCGCCGAGTGTGGCGGTGACGGGGCGGGCGTTGATCGGCAACGGCGCCAACGGGGCCAGTGGTGGGGTGGGTCAGGCTGGTGGTGATGGCGGCTGGTTGTTGGGTAGCGGCGGCAATGGGGGTAGTAGCAGTGATGCGGGCACACCCGGGGGTGCGGGCGGGTCGGCGGGGTTGATCGGCAACGGCGGGGCTGGTGGGACCGGGGGGGCCGGCGGGGTTGGGGGGGGCCGGGGGGCGCGGTGGCTGGGTGTGGGGTTCGGGTGGGACCGGTGGGGCCGGGGGTAGCTCGACGGCGGTGGGGGGCACCGGCGGGATGGGCGGTGCTGGTGGTGCGACCGGGTTGATCGGCCATGGCGGGGCTGGCGGGGTCGGTGGGGCCGGCCTCAGCGGTCACGGCGGGGACGGGGCCGCCGGTGGGCGCGGCGGCTGGCTCATCGGTGACGGCGGGGCCGGCGGGGCCGGCGGGGCCGGCGATCCCCTCAGCGGTACCGGTGGTGGTGGCGGCGGTGGTGGGTCGGCGTCGGTGCTCGGCGCTGGTGGCGGCGGCGGCGCGGGCGGCTCGGGTGGCCACAGCGGCGGTGCTGGTGGTGGGGCAGGTGATGGCGGGCTGGTGTATGGCTCGGGCGGGGCCGGTGGGGCCGGCGGGACCGCCGCCGCGACCGCGGGTACCGGCGGGGCTGGTGGTCTGGGCGGCAACACCGGATTATTCGGAGCCGGTGGGGCTGGTGGGGCCGGTGGCGGCAACGCCGGCGGTGACGGCGGTCACGGTGGGGGCGGCGGCCGCGGCGGGTGGCTCTATGGTTCGGGCGGGGCCGGTGGGGCCGGTGGGGCCGGTAACGGGGTTGATGGTGTCGGCGGGTCCGGCGGGTCCGGCGGGGCCGCCGTCTTGATCGGGTCCGGGGGGGCCGGTGGTGTGGGCGGCGGTTACGGCGGTGACGGCGGCCGCGGCGGCGATGCCGGACTGCTGATCGGTAACGGCGGTAACGGGGGTGTCGGGGCGGCCGGCTACGACGGGACCACCGGGGCTAGCGGCGGGGCCGGTGGTGACGGCGCCAACGGCGGGGCCGGCGGGGCCGGCGGGGCCGCGGGAGTGATCGGGCTGGGCGGCCATGGCGGGGCCGGCGGCACCGGCGGTGCCGGCGGGGCCGGCGGCGACACCTCGACCGCCGGTGGCGCCGGTGGGGCCGGCGGTACCGGCGGTACCGGCGGGGCCGGGGGGGCCGGGGGCAAGGCGCTGATCGGGATCGCCGGTAACGGCGGCACCGCCGGTAACGGCGGCAGCGGCGGTGCCGGTGGGACCGGTGGGGCCGGTGCCAGCAGCGCCGGCGGTACCGGCGGTAACGGCGGGGCCGGCGGGGCCGCGGGTGCTGGGGGTGCGGCCGGGGCCGGCTGGGGCGCCCACACCGGCACCACCGGCACCGGCGGCCAAGGCGGGGCCGGTGGTGACGGCGGGACCGGGGATAACGGCGCCGATGGGGCCACCGCGGCCACCGGCGGTGACGGCTACGCGGGCGGGGCCGGCGGTACCGGCGGTGACGGCGGGGCCGCCGGGGCCGGCGGCACCAACGGCAACGGCGGTCAAGGCGGTAACGGCGGGGCCGGCGGGGCCGGCGGCAACGGCGGGGCCGGTAACAACAGCAACGGCGGCACCGGCGGTACCGGCGGTGACGGCGGCACCGCCGGCAATGGTGGGGCCGCGGGCAGCGGTGCCGGCGGCGCGGGTGTGGCCGGCAACGCCGGTGTCGGCGGCCAAGGCGGGGCCGGTGGTGATGGCGGGACCGGCGATAACGGCACCGACGGGGCCACCGCGGCCACCGGCGGTGACGGCTACGCGGGCGGGGCCGGCGGCGCTGGCGGTGCTGGCGGGGCGGCCGGGGCCGGCGGCACCAACGGTAACGGCGGTCAAGGCGGCAACGGCGCCACCGGCGGCACCGGAGGCGCCGGCGGGGCCGGCGCCAACAGCAACGGCGGAAACGGCGGCACCGGCGGTGACGGCGGGGCCGCCGGTGCCGGTGGGGCCGCGGGCAGCGGTGCCGGCAGCGCCGGTGTCGCCGGGAACGCCGGTGTCGGCGGCACCGGCGGTGCTGGTGGTGATGGCGGGACCGGCGATAACGGCGCGGCCGGGGCCAGCGCGGCCGCCGGCGGTGACGGCTACGCGGGCGGGGCCGGCGGTACCGGCGGGGCGGGTGGGGCCGCCGGGGCCGGCGGCACCAACGGCAACGGCGGCCAAGGCGGTAACGGCGCCGCCGCCGGCACCGGTGGCACCGGCGGCACCGGCGCCAACAGCGCCGGCGGTGACGGTGGGGCCGGCGGGGTTGGCGGGGCCGGCGGTAACGGTGGGGCCGCCGGCGCCGGCACCGGTAGCGCCGGTGTCGCCGGCAACGCCGGTGTCGGCGGCCAAGGCGGGGCCGGGGGTAAGGGTGGGGTCGGTGATGACAACACCACCCCGGGCGGCGCCGGTTATACCGGCGGGGCCGGTGGGGCCGGCGGGGCCGGCGGGGCCGGCGGCAACAGCGCTGCTGGGGGCATCAACGGCAGCGGCGGGAACGGCGGGGCCGGCGGGGTCGGCGGTAACGCCGGTAACGCCGCCGACGGCGACACCACCGGCGCCGGGGCCGGCGGGGCTGGTGGGGCCGGCGGGGTCGGTGGGGACGCCGGCGCGGCCGGAACCGGCGGCACCGGCGGGGTCTCCGGGGTCGCCGGGGCTGGCGGCACCGGCGGTAACGGCGGTAACGGGGGCAGCGGGTACCCCGACAGCTACACCGGCGGCGCCGGTGGTGGCGGTGGCGCCGGCGGGGCCGGCGGGACCGCCGGCGCCGGCGGCACCAACGGTGCCGGCGGTCACGGCGGTAACGGCGGCGACGGCGGGCAGGGCGGGGCCGCCACCGCGGGCAATACCGGCGGCTACGGCGGCCAAGGCGGCGCCGGTGGCGGCGGTGGTGACGCCGGGGCCGGTGTCGGCGCCGGCGCTAACGGCGGCAACGGCGGCAACGGCGGCACCGGCGGACAGGGCGCCAACGGCGGCGATGGCAGCGCCACCGCCGGCGGCGACGGCGGTCACGGCGGCACCGGAGGCGACGCCGGCATCGGGGGAACCGCCTCCGGTGCCGGCACCGCCGGCAGCGCCGGTGTCGGCGGTAACGGCGGGGCCGGCGGCAACGGCGGGACCGGCGCTGCCGGCAGCGACGGCGCCACCGGCACCACCGGCGGTGATGGCTTCAACGGCGGGGCCGGCGGCACCGGCGGCGATGGCGGGGCAGCCAACGGCGGGACCGCCGGCAACGGCGGCGCCGGCGGTAACGGGGCCAAGGCCGGCAACGGCGGCACCGGCGGCAACGGCACCGACGGCAGCAGCTCCACCAGCGGCGTCGGCGGTGACGGCACCGCCGGCGGTAACGGCGGTAACGGCGGCACCGGCGGCGCGGCCGGTGCCGGTGGGGCCGCCGGCAGCGGTAGCGGCGGCAACACCGGCACCAACGGCACCGCCGGTGACGGCGGCACCGGCGGCAAAGGCGGCACCGGCGGTAACGGCGGCACCGGCGCCGATGGTTCGCTGGCCGGCTTCGACGGCGGCACCGGCGGCACCGGCGGGGCCGGCGGCCACGGCGGGGCCGGCGGGGCCGGCATCAACGGCAGCGGCGGCGGCACCGGCGGGGCCGGCGGCAACGCCGGCGCCGGCGGCAACGGCGGCCAAGGCGGCATCGGCTTGGGCACGGGCCCCGGCGGCACCGGCGGCACCGGCGGCCAAGGCGGTAACGGCGGGACCGGCGGCGCCGGCACCGACGGAGGCAACAGCGGCACCGGCGGCGCCGGCTCCGACGGGGGTAGCGGCGGCACCGGCGGCGCAGGTGCCGGCGCCTTCGCTGATGGCGGCAAAGGCGGCACCGGCGGCACCGGCGGTAGCGGCGGGGACGGCGGCGCCGGTAACGGCGGCGGGGTCGACGGCGACGCGGGCACCAGCGCCACGGGAGGCGCCGGCGGCAACGGCGGCACCGCCTCAGGCGGTAAGGGCGGCGACGGCGGTGACGGCGGTGATGGCGGTGATGGCGCCACCTCATCCGGCAGCGGCAACGCCAGCGACGGCGGCACCGGAGGTAACGGCGGCGATGGCGGTGCCGGCAGCATCGCCGGCACCGGCGGCACCGGCGGCAACGGCGGCACCGGCGGCACCTCATCCGGCAGCGGTAACGCCGGTAACGGCGGCACCGGCGGCACCGGCGGCACCGGCGCCGCTGCTGCCCTGTCCGGTGACGGCGGCAACGGCGGCAACGGCGGGGCCGGCGGCAACGCCACAGGCAGCGGTAACGGCGGTAACGGCGGCAACGGCGGCAACGGCGCCGCCGGCGTCGACGGCGCCAGCGCGGGAGCCCACGGCGGCAACGGCGGCAACGGCGGAGCCGCCGGGGCCGCCGGCACCGCCACCGGCGGCGGCACCAACGGTGCTGCGGGCACCGGCGGCACCGGCGGCGACGGCGGCAACGGCGCCGCCGGCGACAACGGCACCGACGCCGCCAGCGGCACCGGCGACAACGGCACCGACGGCACCGCCGGCGGCAACGGCGGCAACGGCGGCACCGGCGGCGCCGGCAACGGCGGAACCGCCGGCAACGGCGGCAAAGGCGGCAACGGCGGCAAAGGCGGCACCGGCGGCAACGGCGGCACCGGCACCGACGGCAGCAGCACCACCGGCGGCACCGGCGGTGACGGCAACACCGGCGGCAACGGCGGCAACGGCGGCAACGGCGGCAACGCCGGCGCGGGCGGTGCCGCCGGCACCGGTAGCGGTGGCAGCTCCGGCGCTAACGGCACCGCCGGCAACGGCGGCACCGGCGGCAACGGCGCCAACGGCGGCAACGGCGGCCAAGGCGCAGACGGATTGTTAAGCGGCTGGACCGGCGGCAACGGCGGCAACGGCGGCACCGGCGGCCAAGGCGGCACCGGCGGCGCCGGCATCAACGGCACCGGAGGCGGCACCGCCGGCGACGGCGGGACCGGCGGGACCGGCGGCACCGGGGGCAACGGCGGCTTCGGCCTGACATTTTTGGGTGACGGGACCGGCGGGCTCGGTGGCGCTGGCGGCGATGGTGGCGGCGGCGGCCAAGGCGGCTCCGCCGTCGATGGCGGCACCGCCGGCAACGGCGGCGACGCCGGCAACGGCGGCACCGCCGGCAACGGCGGCATCGGCGACGCCGGCAGCGGCGGCAACGGCGGAACGGGCGGCACCGGCGGCGCAGGCGGAGCCGGCGGCAGCGCCTCGGGCGGCGGCAATGGCGGCACCGGCGGCAAGGGCGGCACCGCAGGCAACGGCGGCACCGGCGGCGTCAACGAGGGCGACGCAGGACAAGGCATCGGCGGTACCGGCGGCAACGGCGGCCAGCCCGGAAACGGCGGCAAGGGCGGCGGCACCACCGGAGGCGGGACAGGCGGTGACGGCGGCCAAGGCGGCACTGGCGGCAACGGCGGCGACGGCGGCAAGTCCGCGTTCAACGCGGGCGGCAATGGCGGTAACGGAACGAACGGCGGCACCGGCGGCGACGGCGGCGACGGCGGCGGCGGCGGCACTGGCGGCGGCGGCGGCGACGGCGGGGTCGGCGGCACCGGTGGGGCCGGCACCAGCAGCGGCAGTGCCGGTAGCAACGGCACCACCGGCGCCAGTGGCGCACACGGATCCTAAAAATTCGGACACTTTCAGCACGCGAGGACATCTCGATTGCGCTTCGCCAAAAGCACCCTTCATGAGCGGCGGCGTTAATCGGTGATGATTTCGCGCCGAACGAGATATGGCCGCATCCGCACGTGGGACCACCCACCTGGTGCCGCTGCTGGCCAGACGCAGGGCCGGGCTGTCCCGGGAGCAGGCCTACCGGCTCGTGGCCCGGATTCCCAAACGCTTGTCGCTGACCAGGTTGGCGTCGTTGTGCGGCATATCGTTGCACACCCGGCCGATCTCATCGAACCCTACCGGGTCACCCGTTTCCGCCGACCCAAGGCGACCCGGCCCGGCCAGGCTAGCCCCACGTTCCAGCACGGCGGAAAAGAGCTGTCGTTTGTGGTGGTGAGCGCGTAGGTAGTCATGTACTGGGTGGATATGATCGTCGATCGTGTTGGCGTAATGACGGCATCGCGGACTCTGCGGCTTGGTCACACGTTTACCGAGAGCGGAGCCGCTCATGTCACCGTGAAGGTTATCTCTTGCGGCGCCCGGTCCGGTTAGCTCATCAGGTATCTTGAGGGAAGGGGAGATCGCATCCGCACATGCTCTGGTTCGAAACGAAATCGAGGAAACCGTAATCGGATGCCTTCGCCGGGCGAAAGACCTAGGGGGTTAATCAGGTGGTGAAAGTCCTGGGAACACAGCGGGACTCCGCGGAGGTCATGCTCGGTGTCCGCAATCGACTTCCTGTGCGGACTTACCCGTCGGCGCTGCTTAGCGCTTGTGCCTTTATGACCCGCGCTGCTTGTCCTTCAACCGAATCCGCGCCAATCCATCGGCTGGGTCGCCCGAAGGATCTCGGTCACGAGAACCGAAATTCCGACCGGTGTGCCGGAAGCGACAGCACGTGACTATGCAAGGTCGGGCTCCGGCGCCAAGCTGACCAACGGGCTCGATGGCCCAAGGCAACGTCGGCGTCGGCGGGCCGGCCCCAACCAATGTTTCTACGCCTACGAGGCGCCACCCATAGGGAAAAGGAGCTGGCTACCAATGCCCCCAGCGGATCTCGCGGCGCAGATTGCCGAGCTACAGGCCGCCCTGATAAGCCGATGCGACGAGCTAGGCGCAAGAGTTGCCAGCACCGTGTGCCGGGAGGTCGAATACTACGGAGATGCGGGCCCGGTCAGCCACGATGAACTTGTGGCCAGCTGCAAGGCTCACCTGTACTACACCTTCCAGGGGCTCGACGCGCGGACCGCGTTTGATACTGCCGTTGCCGTCAGTACTGGGACGTCTCGTGCACAGATCGGCACTCCGCTGCCAGCGTTGATGGAGGCATACCGCATCGGATGTCGGCTGGCCTGGGAAGAGATCGTTGATCTGGCGGCTGCGCGTCCACACATCGGGCGCGCGGCGCTGATCCGCGCGACGGCTCGCATCTGGATGGCCCAGGACGCCTTCACCCACTCGATGGCTAGCGCCTACCGCGAGGTTATCACCCGCAAGATGCTCACTCAGGCCGCCGAGCAGGCGGCCCTGGTAGAAGCATTGATCGAGGGTAGGGTCGTTCAGCGGGCCAGCTTGTGGGAAATCGCGACGGTGCTTGGCTTACCCACTCGCGGACCCTACGTTGTTGTCGCTGCCGAATGCCCATCGATCGGCAAGACCGCCTTGCCTGGCATCGAAGCCAAGCTGCGGAGCCTTGACATCATGTCTGCCTGGCGATTGCTACCCGATGTCGAGTTGGGCCTCGTACACGTACCTGGTGACACCCAGTTCAACTCCGTTAAGCAGACGTTGGCCAGACTCGCAGCTACGCGGGTCGGTATCAGCGTGCGATTCGATGACCTGGGCATGACGCCGAAGGCCGTTATGTACGCGCGGTGCGCGCTTTCTACCGAGCGGGGCGAAGGTTCGTTGGTAGGTGTGTTCGAGGCCAAGCCGCTGGCGATCGCCGCTATTTGTGCCCCACAGGTGATGAAGGAGATCGCGACGACCATTCTTGCTGGGTTCGCCGACCTGGACGAACAAGACCGTGAGATTCTCTTCACAACGTTTCGCACATGGGTATCGGCCGGGGGGGCGATCAATGCCGCGGCTGAGCAGCTGTATTGTCATCCGAACACGATTCGTCACCGGCTGCACCGGATCGAAGAGCGGACTGGCAGGTCGACAGCGCACCCACGCGAGCTGGCCGAGTTGTGTCTTGCGTTTGAGATCGACCTTCAACTGCCCTAAATCAGCCGAGGATCACTGCAGTACGCCACACCCGCGACGGCCGGCGTTGTCGTCGGCGTCGGCAACATTACTCAGAGTTCGGATCGACACGTAACCCGCTACGCGCGGGCGGACAAAGCGGATAGGGGCCGGATCCTCGACGAGTTCTGCGGCCATCACGGGCTGGCGTCGCGATCACGCCCGCAAGACGGTTAAGTCGGACGTTGGGGCCGGCGACCTCGAGGCCCAGATGTCGACCCCGTGCGCCGATGTGCGGGCCAAAGTCATTGCAAGCACTGGGGTCAAGTCCCTGGGAGCGGTGCGGGGTACGCGGCTGGCCCCGATGCTAGGCAAGCGTTTTTTGTTGAGACGGTCAAGGTCAGCGTCACCGGGCGTGTTGGTTGGTGGGTGTGGTGTTGGGGGTTTTGTGGGGGTGTTGGTTGTGGTTGGTGACTGTGGGTGGGGGTTGGGGTTGTGGTGTTGTACAGGTGTTGGGCGTGGCCGAGGGGTGGGGGTGGTGGTCGCGCAGATGGTGCGCTGAAATGCGCGGGCTGGGGCGGTGGGGGTCGTAGGGTTTGTTCGTCGTTGTCGGTGGCTGTGGGCTGCGCGTCATCGGGCCGGTATCGGCCCGGGGCTGGTGGCCGGTCTGGTGGGAGGGGTTGTCATGTCGTCGTTTGTGGTGGTGTCCCCGCAGGTGGTGTTGGCGGCGGCGGCGGATTTGTCGGTGTTGGGGTCGACGATCAGCGCGGCCAGCGCGGCGGCGGCAAGCGCGACGACAGCGGTGGCTAGTGCGGCACAGGATGAGGTGTCGGCGGCGATCGCGGGGTTGTTTTCTGAGCATGGGCGCCAGTATCAGGTGTTGGCGGGGCGGGTGGCGGGGTTTCATGAGCAGTTCAGCGCGGTGTTGGCCGCCAGCGCGGGGGGGTATGCGGGCGCGGAGGCTTCCGCGGCGCAGAGCCTGCTGGATGCGGTGAACGCCTCGAGTGTGGCGGTGACGGGGCGGGCGTTGGTCGGCAACGGCGCCAACGGGGCCAGTGGTGGGGTGGGTCAGGCCGGTGGTGATGGCGGCTGGTTGTTCGGTAGCGGCGGCAATGGGGGTAGTAGCAGTGATGCGGGCACACCCGGGGGTGCGGGCGGGTCGGCGGGGTTGATCGGTAACGGCGGCAATGGTGGGACCGGGGGGGCCGGCGGGGTTGGGGGGGCCGGGGGGCGCGGTGGCTGGGTGTGGGGTTCGGGTGGGACCGGTGGGGCCGGGGGCAGCGTGACCACGAGCGGGGGTAGTGGGGGTGCGGGTGGGGCCGGTGGGTATGCCCCGTTGTGGGGTCATGGCGGTGCGGGTGGGGCTGGCGGGGCCGGGGGTAACGGGTTTGGTGGGGCCGGTGGGGCCGGTGGGCGCGGCGGGGTGGTGTATGGCTCGGGTGGCGCCGGTGGGGCCGGCGGGGCCGGGGATGCCACCAGCGGTGGTGGTGGGGCCGGTGGGGCCGGTGGAGCGGCCCCGTTGTGGGGTGGTGGTGGTGATGGGGGCGCCGGTGGGGTGGGTGGCGGGGATGGGGGGCACGGCGGTGCCGGGGGCCGGCTGGTGGGTGGTGGGGGCGCCGGCGGCGACGGTGGGGTGATCGGTGGGGCCGGGGCCACCGGCGGCGCCGGTGGTGATGGTGGCGCGGCGGGAGTGTTCGGGGCTGGGGGGGCCGGCGGGGCCGGGGGCGCCAATAGCGGCGGGGCCGGCGGTGTTGGTGGGGGTGGTGGTGAGGGTGGGCGTGGTGGCTGGCTGTACGGCAATGGTGGGGTCGGTGGTGGTGGCGGGGGTGCGGATCTGGTCACCGGGGCCGGCGGGGCCGGCGGGGCCGGTGGGGCCGCGGTGGTGTGGGGGGCCGGCGGGGTCGGCGGGGCCGGCGGTGGCGGCGCTGGGATCGGCGGGGCCGGCGGGCGCGGTGGGCTGCTGTATGGGCCGGGCGGGGCCGGCGGTGGCGGTGGGGACGCCGGGGCGGCCGGGGCCACCGGCGGGGCCGGTGGCGGTGGTGGGGGTGCGGGGTTGATCGGGTCGGGTGGGGCCGGCGGGGCCGGGGGGTCTGACCTGGACGGGGCCGGCGGGGCCGGCGGGCAGGGCGGGCAGGGCGGATTGCTGTACGGCCCGGGCGGGGCCGGCGGCGCTGGCGGCGCCGGTGGCGCGGGCGGGGCCTCTGGTGGGGCCGGTGGTCGTGGTGGGGCCGCGGGGTTGATCGGGGCCGGGGGTGCCGGCGGGGCCGGAGGAGCTGATCTGGACGGCACCGGCGGTAACGGCGGCCGCGGCGGCCACGGCGGCTGGCTCTACGGCAACGGCGGCGCCGGCGGCACCGGCGGCACCGGCGATTCCGCCACCAGCAGCGGGGGCAGTGGTGGGACCGGTGGGACCGGCGGGGACGCCGGATTGTTCGGTGATGGCGGTAACGGTGGCCGCGGCGGCGCCGGCGCCACCGGCGGGAACGGCGGCACCGGGGGGGCCGGCGCGGTCTTGATCGGCGATGGCGGCGCCGGGGGGGCCGGGGGGGCCGGTAACGGCATCGATGGTGCCGGCGGGGCCGGCGGCGCCGGCGGTAACACCACCCTGATCGGGTCCGGTGGGGCCGGTGGTGGGGGCGGCGGTTACGGCGGTGACGGCGGCCGCGGCGGCGATGCCGGGCTGTTGATCGGTAACGGCGGTGCCGGGGGTGTCGGGGCGGCCGGCTACGACGGGACCACCGCGACCGCCGGCGGGGCCGGTGGTGACGGCGCTGATGGGGGGGATGGCGGGGCCGGCGGGGCCGCGGGGTTGATCGGGCTCGGCGGCCACGGCGGGGCCGGCGGCAAAGGCGGGATCGGCGGGGCCGGCGGTGACGCTACGACCGCGGGTGGGGCCGGTGGGGACGGCGGCACCGGCGGTACCGGTGGGGCCGGGGGTGCCGGGGGTAAAGCGGTGATCGGGATCGCCGGTAACGGCGGCACCGCCGGTGCCGGCGGCACCGGCGGGGCTGGTGGGGCCGGTGGGGCCGGTGCCAGCAGCGACGGCGGTGACGGCGGTAACGGCGGTACCGGCGGTGTCGCCGGGACTGGTGGGGCGGCCGGGGCCGGGTGGGGCGCCCACACCGGCGCCGCCGGTGTCGGTGGCACCGGCGGGGCCGGTGGTAACGGCGGGACCGGGGATAACGGCGCGGCCGGCGCGGCCGCGGCCACCGGCGGTGACGGCTACCACGGTGGGGCCGGCGGTGCTGGCGGGGCGGGTGGGGCGGCCGGGGCCGGCGGCACCAACGGTAACGGCGGCACCGGCGGCAGCGGCGGGGCCGGCGGGCTCGGCGGTGGCGGCGGGGCCGGTAACAACAGCAACGGCGGGGCCGGCGGTACCGGCGGGGTTGGCGGGGCCGCGGGCAATGGTGGGGCGGCCGGCACCGGCACCGGTAGCGCGGGTGTCGCCGGTAACGCCGGTGTCGGCGGCCAAGGCGGGGCTGGTGGTGATGGCGGGACCGGGGATAACGGTGCGGCCGGCGCGGCCGCGGCCACCGGCGGTGACGGCTACGCGGGCGGGGCCGGCGGGGCTGGCGGGGCGGGTGGGGCGGCCGGGGCCGGCGGCACCAACGGTAACGGCGGCACCGGCGGTAACGGCGCCACCGGCGGTGTCGGCGGTGACGGCGGTGACGGCGTCAACAGCAACGGCGGCAACGGCGGTACCGGCGGGGTTGCGGGGCCGCCGGTAACGGTGGGGCCGCCGGCAGCGGTACCGGTAGCGCGGGTGTCGCCGGTAACGCCGGTGTCGGCGGCACCGGTGGTGCTGGTGGTGATGGCGGGACCGGGGATAACGGCGCGGCCGGGGCCACCGCGACCGCCGGCCGGTGACGGCTACGCGGGTGGGGCCGGCGGGGCTGGCGGGGCGGGTGGTGCGGCCGGGGCCGGCCGGCACCAACGGCAACGGCGGCCAAGGCGGCAACGGCGCCACCGGCGGGGTCGGCGGCAACGGCGGCAACGGTGCCAACAGCGCCGGCGGCAACGGCGGTACCGGCGGGGTCGGCGGGGCCGCGGGTAATGGTGGGACGGCCGGCAGCGGTACCGGCAGCGCCGGTGTCGCCGGCAGCGCCGGTGTCGGCGGCCAAGGCGGTAACGGTGGTGATGGCGGGACCGGGGATAACGGCGCGGCCGGGGCCACCGCGGCCACCGGCGGTGACGGCTACGCGGGCGGGGCCGGCGGCGCTGGCGGTGCGGGTGGGGCCGCCGGGGCCGGCGGCACCAACGGCAACGGCGGCCAAGGCGGCAACGGCGCCGCCGCCGGCAACGGCGGCACCGGCGGCACCGGCGCCAACAGCAACGGCGGAAACGGCGGGGCCGGCGGGGTTGGTGGGGCCGCCGGTGCTGGTGGGGCCGCCGGCAGCGGTGCCGGTAGCGCGGGTGTCGCCGGTAACGCCGGTGTCGGCGGCCACGGCGGTGCCTGGTGGTGATGGCGGGACCGGGGATAACGGCGCGGCCGGGGCCACCGCGACCGCCGGCGGTGACGGCTACGCGGGTGGGGCCGGCGGGGCCGGCGGCGCGGGTGGTGCCGCCGGGGCCGGCGGCACCAACGGCAACGGCGGCCAAGGCGGCAACGGCGCCGCCGCCGGCAACGGCGGTGACGGCGGTGACGGTGACAACAGCGCCGGCGGAAACGGCGGGGCCGCGGGGCCGGCGGCTCGGCGGTAACGGTGGGGCCGCCGGCGCCGGCACCGGTAGCGCCGGTGTCGCCGGTAACGCCGGTGTCGGCGGTGACGGCGGGGCCGGTGGTAAGGGCGGGGTCGGTGATGACAACACCACCCTGGGTGCTGCGGGTTATGACGGCGGGGCCGGTGGGGCCGGCGGGGGCCGGCGGCGCCGGCGGCAACAGCGCTGCTGGCGCCACCAACGGCGCCGGCGGCAACGGCGGGGCCGGCGGGGTCGGCGGTAACGCCGGGGCCGCCGCCGACGGCGACCACCACCGGCGCCGGCGCCGGCGGGGCTGTGTGGTGCCGGCGGAACCGGCGGGGACGCCGGCGCGGCCGGAACCGGCGGAACCGGCGGCGCCGCCGGCACTGCTGGCGGCGGCGGCGCTGGTGGTGACGGCCGGGGTCGGCGGCACCGGATACGCCGACAGCTACACCGGCGGTGCCGGTGGCGCCGGCGGGGCCGGCGGGCAAGGTGGGGCTGCCGGCGCTGGCGGCACCAACGGCGCCGGCGGGGCCGGTGGTAACGGCGGATCCGGCGGTGTCGGGGGTGCGGGCACCACCGGCGAGTTCGGCGGCTACGGCGGCCAAGGCGGTGACGGCGGCAACGGCGGAGACGCCGGGGCCCGGACCACCGGCAACGGCGCGGGCGGCGGTAACGCCGGCAACGGCGGGGCCGGTGGCCAGGGCGGTACCGCCGGCGCGGGCACCACCACCACCGCCGGCGGCACCGGCGGTAACGGCGGCGCGGGCGGCGCCGGCGGCACTGGGGGCGCCGCCTCCGGGGCCGGCACCGGCGGCGCCGGCGGCGCCGGCGGCACCGGCGGTCAGGGCGGTGACGGCGGTGACGGCAATGATGGCGCCACCGGCACCGGCGCCACCGGTGGGGCCGGTATCGGTGGCGGTGATGGCGGGGCCGGCGGTACCGGCGGGGCCGCCGGCGCCGGCGGGGCCGGCGGCCCTGGTGGCGGCAGCGTGGGCGTCAACGGCGGCGGGCGGTACCGGCGGCAAGGGCGGTACCGGTGGCCAAGGCGGCGACGGCGGTGTCGGCGCTGATGGTGTGCTGGCCGGCTTTGACGGCGGCGCCGGCGGTGCTGGGGGTGCCGGCGGTCACGGTGGTGGCGGTGGGAGCGGTATCGGTGGTAGCGGCGGCGGCCACGGCGGCGCCGGTGGTAGCGGCGGTGCTGCGGGCAGCGGCGGCACCGGCGGCCAGGCCGGCGGCATTGGCGATGCCGGCGGTGCTGGCGGTCATGGTGGTACCGGTGGGGCCGGCGGTGTGGGTGGGGCCGGCACCGACGGGGGTGACGGCGGCGCCGGTGGTGACGCCGCCACCGGCGGCACCGGTGGTGACGGCGGCGCCGGTGCTGGCGCCTTCGCTGATGGCGGCAAGGGCGGCACCGGCGGCACCGGTGGTAGCGGCGGGGCCGGCGGCGCCGGCAACGGCGGCGGTAACGGCGGCACCGGCGGCGCCGGCAACAACGGCGGCAACGGCGGTACCGGCGGTACCGCCTCAGGCGGCACCGGCGGCGATGCCGGCACCGGCGGCAACGGCGGTAGCGGCGGCGACGGCGGTGATGCCTCCAGCGGCGCGGGCACCGGCGGCCACGGCGGCACCGCCGGCGACGGTGGTGACGGCGGGGCCGCCGGCACCGGCAACAGTGACGGCACCGGCGGTGCCGGCGGTGACGGCGGTGTCGGCGGCACCGGCGGTAATACCTCAGGCAGCGGCGACGGTGGGGCCGGCGGTACCGGCGGTAACGGCGGCGTCGGCACCGACGTCGGCAACGGCGCCGGTGGGGCGGCGGGGCCGGCGGCACCGGCGGTAATACCTCAGGCAGCGGTAACGCCGGTGACGGCGGCGCCGGCGGCATAGGCGGCGCCGGCGGCAGCGGCCAACTCACCGGTGGTGGCGCCGGCAAGGGCGGCGATGGCGGCACCGGCGGCACCGCCACCGGCGCCGGCAACGCCGGTGACGGCGGCACCCGGCGGTAACGGCGGTGACGGCGGTGACGCCAACACCACCGGCGGCGCCGGCGGGACCGGAGGAGGAACCGGCGGTGCCGGCGGCAGCGCCGCCGGCACCGGTCACGCCGGTGATGGCGGCGCCGGCGGCAGCGGCGGCGCCGGTGGCGGCTTTGTGACCAGCGCTGCCGGCAAGGGCGGTGATGGCGGCGCCGGCGGGACCGGCGGCACCTCGTCTGGCAGCGGTAACGCCGGTGACGGCGGGGCCGGCGGGCACGGCGGCACCGGCGCCGCCACCGCGGTGGCCAGCGACGGCGGCAAACGGCGGGGCCGCCGGGGCCGGCGGCAACGCCACCGGCGGCGGCAACGCCGGCAACGGCGGCACCGGCGGCAACGGCGGGACCCGGCGCCGACGGCGCCGGCGCGGGAGCCCACGGCGGTAACGGCGGCAACGGCGGGGGCCGCCGGTGCCGCCGGCACCGCCACCAGCGGCGGCGCCAACGGTGCTGCGGGCACCGGCGGTAACGGCGGGGCCGGCGGCAACGCCACCGCAGGCATTAACGGCGGCAACGGCGGCAACGCGGCAACGGCGGCAACGGAGGGCCGGCAACGGCGGAACCGCCGGCAACGGGCGGCAACGGCGGCAACGGCGCCAACGCGGAGCGGGAGCCCACGGCGGCAACGGCACGGCAACGGCGGAGCCGCCGGCAACGGCGGAGCCGCCGGACACCGCGGAACGCCACCGGCGGCAACGGCGGCAACGGCGGCAACGGCGGGCGCAGGCATCGATGGCACCGACGCCGCCAGCGGCACCGGCGACAACGGCACCGACGGCACCAACGGCGGCAACGGAGGCAGGCAACGGCGGCACCGGCGGTGATGGCAACGGCGGAACCGCCGGCAACGGCGGCAAAGGCGGCAACGGCGCCAACGGA
>NZ_OY970458.1 GCF_963853645.1 Mycobacterium riyadhense
GTGGCCCCGGCCCCACCGATCACCCCACCGTCGCCGGCCGGCGCCTCCACCACCCAACAGCCGGCCCCCGGCACCGCCGTGCCCCCCATCGCCGCCACCCACCCCGCCGGCGCCCCCGTCACCACCGCCACCCCACAACGGGGCCGCTCCACCGGCCCCACCGCCCCACCACCACCGCTGGTGGCATCCCCGGCCCCGCCGGCCCCACCAGCCCCACCGGCGCCATAGACCACCCCGCCGCGCCCACCGGCCCCACCGGCCCCACCAAACCCGTTACCCCCGGCCCCGCCAGCCCCACCCGCACCGCCATGACCCCACAACGGGGCATACCCACCGGCCCCACCCGCACCCCCACTACCCCCGCTCGTGGTCACGCTGCCCCCGGCCCCACCGGCCCCACCCGAACCCCACACCCAGCCACCGCGCCCCCCGGCCCCCCCAACCCCGCCGGCCCCCCCGGTCCCACCATTGCCGCCGTTGCCGATCAACCCCGCCGACCCGCCCGCACCCCCGGGTGTGCCCGCATCACTGCTACTACCCCCATTGCCGCCGCTACCGAACAACCAGCCGCCATCACCACCGGCCTGACCCACCCCACCACTGGCCCCGTTGGCGCCGTTGCCGATCAACGCCCGCCCCGTCACCGCCACACTCGAGGCGTTCACCGCATCCAGCAGGCTCTGCGCCGCGGAAGCCTCCGCGCCCGCATACCCCCCCGCGCTGGCGGCCAACACCGCGCTGAACTGCTCATGAAACCCCGCCACCCGCCCCGCCAACACCTGATACTGGCGCCCATGCTCAGAAAACAACCCCGCGATCGCCGCCGACACCTCATCCTGTGCCGCACTAGCCACCGCTGTCGTCGCGCTTGCCGCCGCCGCGCTGGCCGCACTGATCGTCGACCCCAACACCGACAAATCCGCCGCCGCCGCCAACACCACCTGCGGGGACACCACCACAAACGACGACATGACAACCCTCCCACCAGACCGGCCACCGCCCCCGGGCCGATACCGGCCCGATGACGCGCAGCCCACAGCCACCGACAACGACGAACACACCCTACGACCCCCACCACCCCAGCCCGCGCATTTCAGCGCACCATCTGCGCGACCACCACCCCCACCCCCCCGCCACGCCCAACACCTGTACAACACCACAACCCCAACCCCCACCCACAGTCACCAACCACAACCAACACCCACAAAACCCACGCCACCACACCCACAATCCAACACGCCCGGTGACGCTGATCGCCTCAAAGGCGATAGCGTGGCGACGCTTGCCCAGTCCCGCTGCGGTCCATCTCAAAGGGGGTCGCGTATCAAATCCACCGAGAAGCCCCACCGCGTGCTGACAGGACGCCGCGGTAGGGGTGTTCCGTGCGACGGTCGATTCCGCCTATTACCCCGGCCAGTTCCAGGTGAGCCAGACCGGCAAGCTCGGTGTTGCCCCAGTTCTACATCGTGCTGGGGTCGCGGGGCGATCCCGCACCGCGCCGGGCATGCGGACGTCTGTGATCATCGTCGCGGTAAACAAAGGACCAATAGGCATCTCTCTTCGAGATAGCCGACCACGGCGTGCTCGGCGACCCTGTCCGCGGTGGTCGAACAGCTGACCCAGGCGATCCAAGGTCGGCGAGGCTCAGATCCTGCCTGATATAGCAAGGGGAGCCGATGGCGGTCCCTTTTACAGACCGCGTAGGCGACGGACACGATCGGCGATGACGCGCCGCGACACCGCGGTGTTGGGAGCCAGAATGTCGAATACGTGTGGACACCCGGGATGCACGTGCACTTCGGTTGTGACACCGGCCCGAGCCAGGCGGCGCGCGTAGGCGAGGTCCTCGTCGCGGAAAATGTCGAGGTCACCCACGTCGATGTAGGCGGGAGGCAGCAGGGAGAGATCGGCCGCGCGCGCTGCGGCGGCGTAGGCGCTGACGCTCTCGCTGCCGGCATGCTCACCCAGCAAGGCTTGCCAGCCGGTGATGTTGTCGTCGTAGCTCCAGATGGCCGTCGGCGCTAGCTCTGGGTCCGGCAGCGTTGTCCGGTCATCGAGCATCGGGTAGATCAACAGCTGCAGCGCGATTGCGGGACCGCCGCGGTCTCGTGCCAGCAGGCACACCGCGGCGCTAAGCCCACCACCGGCGCTGTCTCCCATCACGGCCACCCGCGCTGGATCAACACCGAGTTCATCGGCGTGGGCTGCCAGCCACTGAAGCGCGGCATAGCAATCCTCCACCGGAACCGGGTGTGGATATTCAGGGGCGATCCGATAGTCGACGAGCAGCATAGGCACAGTGGATTCGGCGACGTAGCGCGCGGCCAACCAGTCGTAGAGGCCGCCAAATTCGTGTAATCCGACAATCATCCCGCCGCCGTGCAAGTAGAGCACCGCACTGCCGGGAGACGCTGTTTGTGTCCCGTAGAACCAGCTCAACGTCAGCGCGGCCCCATCGTCGGTGTCGAGGGTGTAGCGGCGCACCTTCACCCCAGCAATGGCCGGCAGGGTTGGTACCAATTCTGCGAATACCTGGCGGGTGATCGCTCGCCGTGCCGTCACATCTCCGGCCGGTGGTGGTTCCGGCGCGGCCGAGGTGCCCGGCTGCGCCGCCATCTCGCAGAGCACCTCGGGGTCGATCTGCAAACCCACTACGTCTCACCCACTCTCTCTTGGCGCTTGGCTGCCGCGCAGCAGTGTAGTGCGAGTCGGCCCAGTGCCCTGCACAGTTTCGACGCCGATCCCGCCAGCTGGCGTTTCATGCCTGCAGCATAAGGGTCATAGCAACGCACCCCCGGGCGAGTCGGGGACATGATTTGCCGACGGTACCGCAGTAATCGCTAGCCAACCGACCCCTTCGAAGGTGAATCGTCACGACCCATGCTGCCCGGTTGCGCCCGTGGTGCCGCTGCTGCCAGCGCTACCGTCGCCGCTGGTGCCGGTACCGCCGCTCCCGCCTGTCCCACCGGTGCCACCGGTGCCGCCATCGCCGCCGCCGCCGCCGTCGCCGCCGTCGCCGCCGTCGCCGCCGTTGGCGCCGTTGCCACCGTTAGCGCCGGTCCCGCCGCGGTTGTCGCCGCCGGGGCCGCCGTTTCCGCCGGTGCCGCCGGTGGCCCCAGCGCCGCCAATGCCGCCATTGGTACCGGTGCCGCCGGCGCCGCCGGTGCCGCCGGTGCCCCCAGCGCCGCCGGTAGCAGCGGTACCGGGCCCGAACGCGCCATTCCCGCCGGCTTTCCCGCCGGTACCTCCGGAGCCGCCGGGGCCGCCCGCACCGCCGGCCCCGGCGTTGGTGCCGTTGCCGGCGCCGCCAGTCCCGCCGATGCCTCCAGAGCCGCCGGCGCCGGCGGCGCCGCCGGTTCCGCCGTCGCCAAGGTTGCCGTCGCCGCCGGTGCCGCCGGTACCTCCAGGGCCACCTGCGCCGGCCGATCCGCCGGTTCCGCCGACGCCGCTGCCGATGGCGGCGCCGCCGTTACCGCCATTGCCGCCCGCGCCGCCATTGCCGGCGGAGCCGCCGCTCCAGCCGGTCAGGAAACCCTGGACGCCGTCGGCGCCGTCGCCGCCGGTGCCGCCGTTGCCGCCCTTGCCGCCTGCCCCGCCGTTGGTGCCGTTGCCGGTGCCGCCGTTGCCGCCGTCGCCGCCGCTGCCGCCGCCGCTGCCGGCACCGCCTTGCTCGCCGCTGCCGCCGCCGTTACCGCCGTCGCCGCCGTTACCGCCGTTGCCGCCGTCAGCGGCGGTGCCACCGCCGTCGCCGCCGCTGCCGCCACTGCCGCCACTGCCGCCATTACCGGCGCTGCCGCCGTTGCCGCCGGTGCCGAGGAAGGTACCGGTGCCGCCGTTACCGGCGGCACCGCCGTCGCCGCCAGCACCACCCTTGCCGCCGTCGCCCGCTGGTCCGCCGCCAACGCTGTCGGCCCCGGCGCCGCCGTTACCGCCATTGCCGCCGTTGGCGGCGTTGCCGCCGTTCCAGCCAGCCGTAGCGCCGCCGGCACCAGTGCCGCCGCCGCCGCCACCACCACCGTCACCGCCGGCGCCGCCGTTGCCACCGGAGCCAGCGGCCCCAGCGCTGCCGCCGTTGCCGGTGCCGGCGGCTCCGCCGGCACCGGCAAGGCCGCCGTTGCCGGCGTTGCCGCCGTTGCCGCCGGGGTTGCCGTTGCCGCCGGTGCCGCCGGTGGTGCTGCTGCCGTCGGCGCCGCTGCCGCCGGCCCCGCCGTTGCCTCCGTTGGCGCCGTTGCCGCCTTTGCCGCCGTTGCCGGCGGTTCCGCCGTTGCCATCACCGCCGGTGCCGCCGTTGCCTCCGTTGCCGCCGTTGGTGCCGTCGGTGCCGTTGTCGCCGGTGCCGCTGGCGGCGTCGGTGCCATCGATGCCTGCGCCGCCGTTGCCGCCGTTGCCGCCGTTGCCGCCGGTGGCGGTTCCGGCGGTGCCGGCGGCTCCGCCGTTGCCGCCGTTGCCGCCGTGGGCTCCCGCTCCGCCGTTGGCGCCGTTGCCGCCGTTGCCGCCGTTGCCGGCGGTTCCGCCGTTGCCGGCCCCTCCGTTGCCGCCGTTGCCGCCGTTGCCGCCGTTGCCGCCGTTAATGCCTGCGGTGGCGTTGCCGCCGGCCCCGCCGTTACCGCCGGTGCCCGCAGCACCGTTGGCGCCGCCGCTGGTGGCGGTGCCGGCGGCACCGGCGGCCCCGCCGTTGCCGCCGTTACCGCCGTGGGCTCCCGCGCCGGCGCCGTCGGCGCCGGTCCCGCCGTTGCCGCCGGTGCCGCCGTTGCCGGCGTTGCCGCCGCCGGTGGCGTTGCCGCCGGCCCCGGCGGCCCCGCCGTTGCCGCCGTCGCTGGCCACCGCGGTGGCGGCGCCGGTGCCGCCGTGCCCGCCGGCCCCGCCGTCACCGGCGTTACCGCTGCCAGACGAGGTGCCGCCGGTCCCGCCGGCGCCGCCATCACCGCCCTTGCCGGCAGCGCTGGTCACAAAGCCGCCACCGGCGCCGCCGCTGCCGCCGGCGCCGCCATCACCGGCGTGACCGGTGCCGGCGGCGCTGCCGCCGGCACCGCCGGTTCCTCCGGTCCCGCCGGCGCCGCCGGTGGTGTTGGCGTCACCGCCGTCACCGCCGTTACCGCCGGTGCCGCCGTCACCGGCGTTGCCGGCGCCGGTGGCGGTGCCGCCGGTGCCGCCATCGCCGCCCTTGCCGGCGCCACCACCGGTGAGTTGGCCGCTGCCGCCGGCGCCGCCTATGCCGCCGGCGCCGCCGTCACCGGCGTTACCGCTGCCTGAGGTATTACCGCCGGTGCCGCCGGCCCCGCCGGCCCCACCGGCGCCGTTGCCGACGTCGGTGCCGACGCCGCCGTTACCGCCGGTACCGCCGGCCCCACCGTCGCCGCTGCCTGAGGTATTACCGCCGGTGCCGCCGACACCGCCGTCACCGCCGGCACCGCCGGTGCCGTCACTGTTGCCGGTGCCGGCGGCCCCGCCGTCACCACCGTCGCCGGCGGTGCCGCCGTGGCCGCCGGTGCCCGCGCCGCTGGAGGCATCACCGCCGTCGCCGCCGCTACCGCCGTTGCCGCCGGTGCCGGCATCGCCGCCGGTGCCGCCTGAGGCGGTACCGCCGGTACCGCCGTTGCCGCCGTTGTTGCCGGCGCCGCCGGTGCCGCCGTTACCGCCGCCGTTGCCGGCGCCGCCGGCCCCGCCGCTACCACCGGTGCCGCCGGTGCCGCCCTTGCCGCCATCAGCGAAGGCGCCAGCACCGGCGCCGCCGTCACCACCGGTGCCGCCGGTGGCGGCGTCACCACCGGCGCCGCCGTCACCCCCGTCGGTGCCGGCCCCACCCACACCGCCGGCCCCACCGGTACCACCATGACCGCCAGCACCGCCGGCATCGCCAATGCCGCCGGCCTGGCCGCCGGTGCCGCCGCTGCCCGCAGCACCGCCGCTACCACCGGCGCCGCCGTGGCCGCCGCCGCTACCACCGATACCGCTCCCACCGCCACCACCGTGACCGCCGGCACCCCCAGCACCGCCGGCGCCGCCGTCAAAGCCGGCCAGCACACCATCAGCGCCGACACCGCCGTCGCCGCCTTGGCCACCGGTACCGCCCTTGCCGCCGGTACCGCCGCCGCCGTTGACGCCCACGCTGCCGCCACCAGGGCCGCCGGCCCCGCCGGCGCCGGCGGCCCCGCCGGTACCGCCGGCCCCGCCATCACCGCCACCGATACCGGCCCCACCGGTGGCGCCGGTGCCGGTGGCGCCATCATTGCCGTCACCGCCGTCACCGCCCTGACCGCCGGTGCCGCCGGCGCCGCCGGCGCCGCCGGTGCCGGCCCCGGAGGCGGCGCCCCCAGTGCCGCCGGCGCCGCCCGCGCCGCCGTTACCGCCGGTGCCGCCGGCGGTGGTGGTGGTGCCCGCGCCGGCGGTACCGCCCTGGCCACCGGCCCCGCCGTTGCCGGCGTTACCGCCGCCCGCGCCGTTGCCGGTGCCGGCCCCGGCGTCTCCGCCGTTGCCGCCGTCACCGCCTTGGCCGCCGTAGCCGCCGAACTCGCCGGTGGTGCCCGCACCCCCGACACCGCCGGATCCGCCGTTACCACCGGCCCCGCCGGCGCCGTTGGTGCCGCCAGCGCCGGCAGCCCCACCTTGCCCGCCGGCCCCGCCGGCGCCACCGGCACCGCCGGTGTAGCTGTCGGCGTATCCGGTGCCGCCGACCCCCGCCGTCACCACCAGCGCCGCCGCCGCCAGCAGTGCCGGCGGCGCCGCCGGTTCCGCCGGTTCCGGCCGCGCCGGCGTCCCCGCCGGTTCCGCCGGCACCACCAGCCCCGCCGGCGCCGGCGCCGGTGGTGTCGCCGTCGGCGGCGGCCCCGGCGTTACCGCCGAACCCCGCCGGCCCCGCCGTTGCCGCCGGCGCCGTTGGTGGCGCCAGCAGCGCTGTTGCCGCCGGCGCCGCCGGCCCCGCCGGCCCCACCGGCCCCGCCGTCATAACCCGCAGCACCCAGGGTGGTGTTGTCATCACCGACCCCGCCCTTACCACCGGCCCCGCCGTCACCGCCGACACCGGCGTTACCGGCGACACCGGCGCTACGGTGCCGGCGCCGGCGGCCCCACCGTTACCCGCCGAGCCCGCCGGCCCCGCCGGCCCCCGCCGTTTCCGCCGGCGCTGTTGTCACCGTCACGCCGTCACCGCCGTTTGCCGGCGGCGGCGCCGTTGCCGCCCTTGGCCGCCGTTGCCGTTGGTGCCGCCGGCCCCGGCGGCACCACCCGCGCCGCCGGCCCCGCCGGCCCCACCCGCGTAGCCGTCACCGCCGGCGGTCGCGGTGGCCCCGGCCGCGCCGTTATCCCCGGTCCCGCCATCACCACCAGCACCGCGTGGCCGCCGACACCGGCGTTA